>VFJO01000291.1 GCA_009886045.1 Verrucomicrobiota bacterium | reverse complement strand
GCACCTCGCGCACGAGTTCGCCAAACTCTGTCTCCATGCGGGTGAGCAGGCCCTTGGTCTCCTGCAGACCCATGAAATCCGACGCGTAGCGGCGCAAGACGAGCGAGATGTGGAAGCTCAGGAGCTTCGGCGGCTCCATGTAGGCGATACCTGCCTCCACAAGGCGGGCTTGTGACGCAAGGGGCACCCAGAATGCGACACGACGGTCTGGCGGCTTCTCGACGGGCTCGAACGGGATGTTGAAAAGTGACAAGTTCTCCTCGGTCTCGCGCACATAGAGGTAACCGGGGCGGATGGATCCATCGGACATCGGCACCTCTTGGAGCAGAATCTGGTATTTGCCAGAATGGAGATTTTGGTTGAACCGCAGGTAGATTCCCGGGAATGGCACGCCGAGGTCGAGATAGAGGGCCTTGCGCACCTGCACGAGTTCGGAGTTCAACCTCTCGGCGGTGACATACTCCTGCACGGCGGCATCCACCTCGAGCATGATCGGAACGGTGATGGAAAACTCGGTGGAGCTGTCCTCCTCGTCTTCTTCGGATGGGGGCGCAGAGGCGCTCTGCCTGGTTCCCTCGGACCCGGCGTGGAGCCTCTCGGTGCGCCTTCGTCCCTTGGCCTTTTGCGCGGTGCGCTGCAGAGCATAGCCGAGAGCGAGGATAATCGCAGCGAGAACGAAGAACTGAAACTTGGGGAAGCCAGGGATGAGGCCCATGATAAAAACCACAATGCCGCCGATGATAAGCGCCTTGGGGGCAGCAAAAATCTGCTCTACAATATCGCCACCCAGTCCGCCGCTCTCCTCGCTGCTGGCGCGGGTGATGATCATGGCCGCGCAAATAGAGATGAGAAGCGCGGGGATCTGCGAAATCAAACCGTCGCCGATCGTGAGAATCGAGTAGGTGGTGACGGCTTTCTCGATGGGCATGCCTCGTTGGGCGACGCCGATGGCGATACCGGCGATAATGTTAATCGCCGTAATAATGAGCGACGAGATGGCATCTCCCTTGACGAACTTCATGGCGCCATCCATCGCGCCGAAGAGTTGGCTTTCCTTCTCGATGACGCCGCGGCGGGCTTGGGCGTCTTTCACAGTCATATTGCCGGCGCGCAGGTCGGCATCGATGCTCATCTGCTTGCCGGGCATGGCGTCGAGGGTGAACCTCGCCGCGACCTCAGCCACGCGCTCGGCGCCTTTTGTTATGACGATAAATTGGACGAGGAGAATGATGAGAAAAATCACCACTCCCACGATAAAATTTCCCGCCACCACAAAGTTGCCGAAGGTGTAGATGATCTCGCCCGCATAGCCCTCCACCAAAATCATGCGCGTGGTGGTGAT
>VFJO01000173.1 GCA_009886045.1 Verrucomicrobiota bacterium | reverse complement strand
CGCCAAACTGGGCCTTATCGTTTGCGTCCGCGATCGAGCCGGGACGGCGTCCATCACCAATGCTGAAACTCACATCATACGCTGCCATGATGTCGCAGATGTCGTCCCAGTGGGTGTAGAGAAAGTTTTCCTTGTGATGCGCCAGACACCATTTCGCCATGATGCTACCGCCTCGGGAAACGATACCTGTCATGCGCGAGGCCGTGAGAGGAACGAAGCGGAGGAGCACGCCCGCATGGATCGTGAAATAGTCAACGCCCTGCTCTGCCTGCTCAATCAACGTGTCACGGAAAATATCCCAAGTGAGGTCTTCGGCCTTCCCGCCAACCTTCTCCAGAGCCTGATAAATAGGGACTGTGCCGATCGGAACAGGCGAATTACGAAGAATCCACTCGCGCGTGGCGTGAATGTTTTTCCCCGTGGAAAGATCCATCACCGTGTCAGCGCCCCACTTCGTGGACCAGCGCATTTTTTCAACCTCCTCCTCAATGCTCGAGGCAACGGCGCTGTTACCAATATTGGCATTAATCTTAACCAAAAAGTTGCGACCGATAATCATCGGCTCAAGCTCGGGATGATTGATATTTGCAGGAATGATCGCGCGCCCGGCAGCAACTTCCTCCCGCACAAATTCGGACGTGATCTCAGCTGGAATCCTCTGCGGAAAGCGTCGAAAAATGGAGGGCGTGTATTTGCTCTCCTCACGCTGCGCGGAGCCGGAATGCTGCTTCTCAAGCTGGTTGCGGAGGATATCTCCAGCAAGATCACCCATCTTTGATCGACCCATGTTTTCGCGAATCGCGATGAACTCCATCTCAGGCGTGATGATTCCCTCACGCGCATACCAAAGCTGAGTCACAGGGTGGCCACCGGAGGCACGAAGCGGCTTGCGGCGGAGACCGGGAAACTCAAAAAGACGATTGCGCTCGGCTGCACTCGCATACTCGGCGTGGTTGCGAGAGAGATACCCGTCGTCCTGAGGCTTGACTTTGCGGCCTTCGTACTCCTCGACATCCTTGCGAGCTTCAACCCAAGAGGCCCTCAAGGCCGGCAAACCATTTTTCACATCACCCTGAAAATCCGCATCACCCCAAGGTCCAGAGGCGTCGTAGACACGAACGGCGTCGTTTTTTTCCAGCGAACCATCAAGACGCTTCGTGTCTGCAAGCGAAATTTCACGCATCGGCACACGGATTTGAGGATGAATTTCGCCCTCCACATAGACGCGCGTTGAGTTCGGAAGAAGGTCGCTGCTGTTGGGTTCAAAGGCCTCGGCGGGTGCAATCATGATCGGTGGTTTCTCGTTTGGTGAAATGTGTCAGCCCTGAGAATGATTTGTTGCGGCAAGGCAGAGCAAATCGAAAACTCCCGATTTTGCTGCTCCCTCCGCCAGTATAAACCGTCTCAGGTTCAAAGGGTCTTCCAAAATGATTTCGCAAATCGGAACTCTCAGCCCTCTCGGGCTCCCCTGCATGAAACATATCTTTCGCTCGCCAACCAACTTGGTCAATCGTGAAAAAATAGAATTCGAAAATTTTTCTAAAAAACCATTGCAATTGTGGGGAACAATGGGTAGTTGTGGGGAGTAGTGGCGATTAATGTCATGCCAAACCCTATTTACTAAATGCCGCAGGAGCCAACAGCACCGCCCCTTTACTCAGGGACTTATGAGCGCGCGATTGATTCAAAAAATCGCGCAGCGGTACCGTCGGCTTGGATCAAAAGCGAGGGAGCGGAGTTTTTTGTAATTCCCCACCCGCAGGAGGGATATCTCATGGTGATGCCCCAAGAGGAATTCCACTCGACCGAGCAAAGAATCCAAAATTCCGGCGCGACAGCCCAAGAAAAGCGCCAAGCGATCCGACAATTTTTCAGTGCTGCTCACAAGGTCGCAACAGACAAACAGGGTCGCATTCTCATTCCGGACTCACATGCCGTTGCCGCAGTCCTCTCTGGGGAAATCGTTTTTGTCGGTGCGGGACGCCGCTTCGAATTGTGGTCGAAGGACCGCCATGCAGCAGCCGCAGCGGTGAACGATGAAATCTACAAACGCGTGGCCGTAGATATCGGCCTCTAATTTTCCGAATCACATCAACCACCTGAAAACTGATGAAGCAAACCTGACACTCCGCAAATGATCTCAAGGAGGCCCTTCTCGGAAGAGGATTACTCCAGAGAAAAGATGCGGATACCCAATGAAAAATTCAACCAACTATCGCTATGAGAGACTTAGATTCCGACATTTTTTTGGGAGTTTTTTTAGGAGCGCCTAATATGCCCGGCAGCACCTACCACGTGCCCGTGATGGCTAGGCAGGTGAAAGCCTATTTGCAACCAGCTCCTGGAATGCTTTTTCTGGATGCAACCGCTGGTGGAGGTGGCCACTCGGCACTCCTCCTCCAATCGGGAGCTGAGGTGATCGGGCTTGATCAGGATCCCAGAGCACTGGAGGAATGCCGCGAGACGCTGCAAGGGTTCGGTCCCAAGGCACGCTTTGTGGAGTCAAATTTTCGTGAGGCAGGCGAGACATTAGATGAAATCGGGGAAACCCGCCCGCTCAATGGCGCACTTCTCGATATCGGCGTGTCATCCCACCAACTCGATGAAGCAGAGCGTGGCTTCTCACTCCTACGTGACGGTCCACTTGATATGCGGATGAGCCCACGTGCCACACAATCGGCAGCTGATGTTGTCAACACGCTTTCCGCAGGCGAACTCACTCGCATTTTTCAAAACTACGGCGAGGAACAAAATGCCCGCCGTATCGCAGCAAAGATCGTTGAGATTCGGGATACGCATCCGCTTAAGACGACATTCGACCTAGCAAACGCTGTGGAGAGCGCCTCCCCTCGCCGTGGTCCGAAACATCCGGCCACAAAAGTTTTTCAAGCACTGCGCATTCACGTGAATGATGAGCTCGATGCCTTACGCCATGCCCTCCAAGCGATTCCTAGCCGCCTCGCGCCAGGAGCACGTTTGGCGGTGATCACATTCCATTCGCTCGAGGATCGCATTGTGAAGGTCTTCTTCCGCGAGCACAGCCGCGAATGGATCGATCGCCCCGAGTGGCCTAAAGCGCGGCGCAATCCCGACCGGCTCTTCAAACTTCTCACCCCCCACCCGATTACCCCGAGTGAGAGTGAGGTTCAGCGAAACCCAAGATCGCGCAGCGCAAAACTGCGTGTTGTCGAAAAAATATAGGAGCAAGCCATGAACACAGAACTCACCCCAACCGTAAATTCAAACCCCATACAAATCGGAAAAATTCTCTGCGTCTCAACCATCGTCGCCATCCTACTAGGAGTGGGGCTTGGATTTGTCTTTCTGAAAAACCAGCAATTCGCAATCGGCGAGCAAATCCGCAAAACGGAACGTAAAATTCAGCAGATTCACGCCGAGAATGAAGTCCTGCTGGCCAAGGTGACAGAACTGACATCACGACCAGCCCTCCAAGCGCGCGTCAAATCGGGCTACATCACTGTGGTCAATATCACGAGCGACAAAATTGCTCGCCTCACTCCTCCCGTGCAAGCCACGGAGGACGGAATCTTGCGCACAGCCTTCAACGAAGCCTCCCGGCAATGAAGTTTACGGCGAACACACGCATTGGAATAGCCTGTGGAATCGCCGCCAGCATCTTCACGCTCTTCTCGGCTCGTCTGATTCACCTTCATATCGCGAAACACGACGAGTATTCGCGCTTGGCAGCAAAGAAGCACAGTATTCGCCAGGTCATTCAGGCCAGACGAGGCATGATTCTTGACCGCAATGGGGAAATTTTAGCGACCAACCTGCCCGTTCGCACTGTGACAGCGGATGCCTCGCGCATGAAAAAGCCAGAGGCCCTCGCCAAGCTTGCGGCAAAGTACCTTGGAATGGATGAGAAAGAAATTCTTGAAAAGTTCTGCACCGGTAAGAAATACATCGTCCTCAAGCGCGAGGTTCCAGAAGAAACAGCTGTCACACTTTGGAATGCTATGCAGGAGCAAAACCTTCGCGGTTTATATCTGGAACAGGACGCGATTCGCATCTACCCAAATGGTGAAGTGCTTGGCCATGTACTTGGCTTTCTCAACCATGAAGGCAAAGGCGTTCAGGGAATCGAACTGTCCATGCATGATCAAATGGCAGGCAAGGACGGCTACCGCTATATTGAACGCGATCGAACAGGTCGCGAGATCGTTCTCTATCGAGGAGTTGAAGAGCAACCAGAGCATGGCAAAAATGTCCGCCTCACGATTGATATGGGACTTCAGTCAATCGTCGAAGAGGAACTCGATGCCGCCTTCAAGGAGTACAATCCAGAGACTGCAAACGCCGTCCTAGTGGACCCCAAAACCGGAGCTATTCTCGCCATGGCGTGCCGACCATGCTTCAACCCAAACGAACCCGGAAAAGCGGGGCCAGAACAAATGAAAAACCGAACCATTCTCGATATGGTAGAACCAGGATCCACCTTCAAAATCGTGGTGGCTTCGGGAGCCATGAACGAAGGGAAGGTGGATGAAAAAACATCGATCTTCTGCGAGAATGGCCGTTTTTTATACGGTGGTAAAATCCTCAAGGACCATCACGGCTACGGCAATATGGACGTACATCAGATTCTCGTAAAATCATCCAACATTGGATCTGCCAAACTGGCCCTCATGATGGGTGGAGACAAATTCTACGAGTACGTTCGCCGATTTGGTTTCGGCGAAAGGCTCGGCGTCGAGTTGCCAGGGGAAATCCCAGGTCTCGTGCACCCTCCGGCGCGCTGGGACAAACTCACCATCACACGAATGCCAATGGGCCACTCGATCGCGGTGACTCCCCTTCAAATTACAATGGGAATGTCAGTGATCGCAAACGGCGGGCGTCTCATGGCTCCACGGATCGTCCAATCAGTGGAGACCGAGGGTGGTGAGATCACAATGAAAAAAAATCCCATCGTCATGCGTGAGGTGATTCCCGAGAAGACCGCCCGCTTCATTGGAGAAGCCCTTGTTGGAGTCACTGAGCCCGGAGGCACCGCCGCGTTTGCAAGAGTCAACGGATTTCAGGTGGCAGGAAAAACCGGAACAGCTCAAAAGGTCAGTCCCACCGGCGGCTATGCAGCAGGCAAATATGTTGTCTCTTTTGTGGGCTTCATGCCGGCGGAAGATCCCCGCTTCGTCCTATTGGTCATGTTAGACGACGCCAAGATCCCAACAAATATCAACTACGGAGGACTTATTGCCGCGCCTATTTTTTCACGTATCGCGGAGCGCGTGGCCCGCCAGCTTGATCTGGCTCCGACCATGCCAGCGATTCCGTTCCAACCGACACCCATGGCAAGCACAACCACAACAGAGGAACGCAGCAACTAAGACCATGCGACTCCAAAGCCTTCTCCAAGGATTGGGGATCTCGCCAGGACTGGCAGACCCCGAAATTTCCTCCCTGTGTTTCGACTCGCGCCAAGCCGAACCCGGATCGCTTTTCTTTGCACTCTCTGGAGCCCACTCCGATGGCAATGCATTCATTCAGCAGGCTGCCGAAAGAGGCGCTGTAGCAACGATAGCCGAGAAATCGAATCCAGATGCCGCCTGCCCAATTATTGTCGTCCCAAATGCACGCGTTGCGATGGCCGACATCGGAGCCGCATTTTTTGAATACTCCGACCGAGCACTGAAGTGCGTAGGCGTGACAGGAACAAACGGCAAGACAACCACGAGTTACCTGATCCGGCATATTTTCGAGCAGAGTCACCAGCGATGCGGCCTCATCGGCACAATCAAATACATTGTTGGAGAAGACGAGCGCCCTGCCCCTCACACGACACCCGAGTCGATTGATATCCAAAAAATACTCTGGGAAATCCGCGACGCTGGGGGACGAGCTGTCTCGATGGAGGTCTCAAGCCATGCGATTGCCCAAGATCGCGTAAGGGGGGTGGAATTTGATGCCGTAGCATTCACGAATTTGACACAGGACCACCTAGATTACCATGGATCGATGGAGGCCTATTTTGAAGCAAAGGCAGCACTTTTTGAAGCATTGGCGTCGCAAAAACACAAAAAAGGCCGAGCGATCATCAACCTCGATGACCGCTATGGCAAACGACTAGTCGATCAATACGCACGCCGACTAAAAGTGCTCACCTTCGGCCGAGGTGTCCAAGCGGAATTCCGCGCCTCCTCGATCCGCCAAGAAATGAATGGCACCACATTCACCTTGGAGGCCAGAAGCAAAAGCTATCTCGTCCGACTCCCACTCATTGGCCTTTTTAACGTTTACAATGCACTTGCTGCGATTGCGGCTACCGTGACCTGCGGCGTAGAAATGAGAACCGCGATTGATGCGCTAGCCGCTGCCCCACAAGTTCCCGGACGCCTTGAACGCGTTCCTGCCAAGCGACACTTCCAGGTTTTCGTCGATTACGCACACACGGACGATGCGCTACAAAACGTTCTTCGCACTTTGCGCGAACTCGACCCGTCCCACATCATCACCGTTTGCGGATGCGGTGGAGATCGTGATCGCGCAAAGCGTCCACTCATGGCCACTGCGGCCGCAGAACTCTCGGACCACCTCATCATCACCTCCGACAACCCACGCTCCGAAAATCCTGAGCAAATTCTTGAGGACATGCAGAGGGGTCTCGTCGGACGCCCACACGAAAAAATAACCGATCGAGAATCTGCCATTCAGCGCGCCATTGAACTTGCTGGCCCAGGAGGGATCGTTCTCATTGCAGGCAAGGGGCATGAGAAATTTCAGGAATTCGCCGATAGCAAAGTGCCATTCGACGACGTTGCCGTAGCGCAGAAAGCGATCACCGATAAGAAAGGAGTGGAATTCTAAAAATGGATAAAACTCCCCTCACTCAGATTGCGACTATGTCCGGAGCAAGGCTCCTCGGCAAACCCTCCAGCGCCATGGTGTCCAACATCAACAAGGATACGCGCACAATCTGTCCCGGGGACCTTTACGTCGGCCTGCACGGAGAAAATTTTGACGGCAACGAATTTGCATTGCAGGCGCTGGAAAAGGGCGCTGCAGCCGTGCTTCTCGACTCGCCTGAGGTGGCCAGAAAGCTTGCCGAGAAC
Organism: Verrucomicrobiota bacterium; assembly: GCA_009886045.1. Classification (GTDB taxonomy): domain Bacteria; phylum Verrucomicrobiota; class Verrucomicrobiia; order Chthoniobacterales; family Terrimicrobiaceae; genus UBA967. The sequence goes on along the minus strand of VFJO01000173.1, from coordinate 12,146 downwards.
TTCCCGGTGCTACTCGCAGAGGACAGCCTGGCGGCCCTCACGAAGCTGGCCGCGGCATGGCGAAAACAACTCAATTTACGAGTATTGGCAATCACTGGAAGCAGTGGCAAAACAAGCACCAAGGAGTTCGCCGCAGCCGTGCTGAGCAGCAAGTTCAAAGTGGTCAAAACTCAGGGGAACTTGAACAACCATATTGGAGTTCCGCTCTCCATCCTCGCTGCGAGCTCGAGTGACCAAGCTGCTGTTTGGGAAATTGGGATGAACCATCCGGGAGAAATTGCTCCCTTGGCTGAGCTGGTCAAACCGGATTGTGCGATCATTACAAACATCGGCACCGCACATATTGAATACATGAAGACCCGCGAGGCCATCGCCGTGGAAAAAAGCGCGCTTGCAGAAGCCGTTTCCGAGGAAGGCAACGTTGTTCTCTGTGCAGATGACGATATGACAGATTTCATCGCATCACGCTGCCGCGCGAACATCGTTCGGATCGGCCTATCAAAAGGAACGCTGAGCGCGCGTGATATTACGATGACCGACGCAGGAACGGTCTTTAAAGCCGTTCTTATAACTGGTGAGAATATAACCGCCAGTCAGACCTCGATTCCCATGCAAGGTCTCCACATGGTTCAGAATGCCCTCTTGGCGATTGCAGCTGGACTCAAATTGGGAATCCCTCTGGAGTCCGCCGTAAAAGGGATCGCGCGCACCCAACAAGTAGGCGGGCGTCTCGAAGTCCGCTTGCTCAATGGCGTCACGTTTCTTGACGATACCTACAACGCAAACCCCGACTCGATGGAAGCGGCTCTCAATACTCTCCGCCTCATTCCTGGAATCGGACGCCGCATAGCAGTGCTCGGCAAAATGGGAGAGCTTGGCGAGTACGCAGCTGAGGGCTATTCCCGCACAGGGCGCGCCGCGGCCAAATATGCCGACATCCTTGTGACCGTTGGCTCCGAGGCCCAACAAATCTCTCACGCGGCACGGGGAGCAGGACTCAGCCGGATTCATGAAGTAGAGAGCACCTCCGCTGCTTCCCGAATCATCGACCAACTAGCAAGACCCGGCGACTTCGTCCTCGTGAAGGGCAGCCGATCCGCGCGCATGGAAACCCTTTTTCAACAACTCCACACCTGATGCTTTACTACCTATCCGAACTCAGTGAATGGGCCGCTGCAAAAGGCGTTACGAATGATTTTCTGAAGGCGCTAAATGTTTTCTCGTACATTTCATTTCGTGCCATCTGTGCTGGCATCACAGCCTTCCTGATCAGCGTGGTTTTTGGGAATTTTGTCATTCGCAAACTCATCTCCCTGAAATTTGGACAACCAATCCGCACTGCTGCAGAAGTCCACAAACTTTACGAACTCCATGGGTCTAAGAAAGGAACTCCGACCATGGGCGGAATCCTGCTCGTCGGCTCCATTTTGGTTTCCACCCTTCTATGGGCGAAACCTGAGAATCCATTCATCTGGCTCGTTCTTTTTAGTACCGTGTTCCTTGGAGGTATCGGCTTCTACGACGACTGGCTGAAAGTGAGCAAAAAAAACTCCGATGGGATCAGCAGTCGGCTGAAGTTTTTTCTTCAATGCTTGCTCGCAGGAATTTTCACCCTCTTTTTCCTGACGAACCCAAAGCTGTCGGCTACGGCGCAACAGCTATTCATACCCTTCTTCAAAGAACCGCTTCTGCTGGGAATGGGCGGACTGACCTTCGTTTTTTATCTCTTGGTACTGGTGGGCACCTCAAACGCTGTGAATCTCACAGATGGTCTCGATGGCCTCGCCACCGGATGCACGGCGACAGTCGCGGCGACCTACGCAGTGCTTGTCTATGTCGCCGGAAACATCAAGACAGCAACCTATCTGCAAGTACCTTTTGTTCCCTATGCCGGCGAACTGGCCGTACTTTGCGTCGCCCTGCTGGGCGCATGCCTAGGCTTTCTCTGGTGGAACGCGCATCCCGCACGTGTTTTCATGGGCGACACCGGCTCACTTGCAATTGGCGGAATGCTTGGGGCGGTCGCCATCTGTTGCAAACAAGAACTTCTCCTAGTGATCGTCGGAGGCGTTTTTGTGATGGAGGCCATGTCCGTAATCCTCCAAGTCGCAAGCTTCAAAACCACTGGGCGGAGAATTTTCAAAATGTCCCCAATCCACCACCATTTCGAACTCAGTGGATGGAAAGAAAACACCGTGATCGTCCGATTTTGGATTCTCTCGGTACTCTTCGCTCTCATTGGCCTAGCCACATTGAAATTACGCTAAAATGATCCACAGCGGCAAAAAGACGGTTGTTCTCGGTCTCGGCCAAAGCGGCGAGGCAGCAGCCGCATTGTTGCTTGAAAATGGGGCTGAGGTAACGATCTGCGAATCCTCTCAAAGCCCATCACTTCAGGACAAAGCCAATGCATTAAGGGCCCAAGGCATTCGTGTTCTGCTCGGGGCAGCAGCCGAAGAGGATTTATCGACTTACGACCTGGCCGTTCTAAGCCCTGGAATTGATCCCATTGTTCCCTTGGTGCAGAACGTCCTAAGAAAAAACATCCCACTCATCGGCGAACTCGAGCTGGCATTTCAAGAGTGCACGTGCCCGGTTGTGGCGATCACAGGCACAAACGGAAAAACTACGACCACCGAGCTCACCGAAAAAATCATTTCAGCTTGCAACGTTCGTACGATTTCTTGCGGGAATATTGGGCTCCCCTTTGCAAAGGCCGTTCAGCGGAGCCTTGACCTAGATTTAATGATTGTTGAAGTGAGCTCATTCCAACTTGAAACAATCGGCTCATTCCGCCCGAAAGTCGCGGCTTGGCTCAACCTGAGCCCAAACCACCTCGATCGCTACCCGAGTGTGAAAGAATACCGCGCAGCGAAGCTCAGGATTTTTGAAAATCAGACAGCCGAAGATTTTACCGTGGTTAACGCGTTGGCCGATCTTCCAGCACTTGCGGCAACAAAAATCACCTTCAGTTCAACGACCTCAGAAGCCGATTTCACATTGCGGGGACAGGAGATTTTCTTCCGAGGAACGCGGCTTCTCGATCAATCCCAAACTCGGCTGCTAGGGGTCCATAATGCGGAGAATATTATGGCTGCAATGGGCATTGGATTCGCTCTCAGTCTTGATCTCGAGGCCATGGCTCAAGCTATTTTCGACCATTCGGCGCCTGCCCACCGCTGCGAATTTGTGCGGGAGTGCAATGGAGTACGCTGGATTAATGATTCGAAGGCAACAAACCTTGACGCGATGGAAAAGGCGATCCTTTCGCAAGATCGCCCGGTCATCCTGATCGCTGGGGGAAAAGACAAAGGCTTTGATTTTGATGATAACGCGGACCTTGTGAAAAAAAAGGTCCGTGCCGCCGTTCTTCTAGGAGAAATGAAAGATCGGATCGCCTCATCTTGGCATGCAACCGAGTGCCACAGAGTTTGCAGTCTGGAGGAGGCTGTCAGCAAAGCCGAGTCGCTGTCCCGTACTGGTGATGCTGTTCTCTTTTCCCCAGGCACTTCCTCTTACGACATGTTCCGGAACTACGAGGAACGCGGAAATATTTTTAAGATTCTCATTCAAAAACTCAAAAACAACCAATCCACCACACCATGATGTTCAAAAAAAACACCGCAGCTTCGCACCGGCCAGCAAGACGGCGTATTCAAAGAAATGTCCTTAACGCCAAAGCAGCCTCCAGACCTGAAGAGATCGAGGAATATGAGAACGAATCGGAACCAAGCATGAAGCTTTCACAAGCATTCATTGTGGTTCTCGTGCTCCATGTTCTCGCGGTTGCCGGGATTTACGGATTCAACCAACTCAAGGAAAAACCATCCCACAAAACTGCGGCAAAGGTTGAAGCCATGGGAGCTGCTCCAACCACCGATAAAAAGGCAGAGGCCACGCCAAAAACCGAACCCTCTGCAACTGCAAAATCCAAAGAAACACAGACCACCTACAGCGTGGTGGGCGGCGACACGCTTCGCAGAATCGCATCGAAGTTCAATACCAGTATCGAAGCCATCGAGAAGGCAAACAACCTCACTAGCACATCAATCATCAAGGTCGGCCAGGTCCTGAACATTGGATCTTCATCAAAAACCGCAAGCGCGACACTGCCCGCATCCGAAGTGCCCACCAAAACCAGGCCCACCGTTGTCGCAAAGGCTCCGCCTGTCAAAGTTCCCGAGGCCCAAGAAAAAGCCGATATGAAGGCAATGGAAAATTCACAAGGCGCCACGGATAAGACGCATGTCGTCGCCAAGGGAGACAACCCGTACTCCCTCGCTAAAAAATACAATATCACCCAAGTCGCCTTGATGAAGGCCAATAACATCGACGACCCAAAAAAGCTAAAAATCGGCCAAACACTCATAATCCCTTGAATTCATAGAGTACGTGGGTCTCTCACGAGTTTTTCAAAATGCACAGAAATGCCATATATGTCCTGACCATCTGCGTGGCGGGCCTGATCGCCCTCGGCTTGGTGATGCTCTTCAGCACAAGCGCATTTGCAGAAGAAAGCCACTCGGACATCTACTTCTTTGTGAAGCGACAGGGTATGTGGCTATGCGTCGGTCTTGTGGTGGCAGTGGTAGCCTCCCTTGTGGACTACCACTTTTGGATAAGATACTGGTGGATCGCCTTCGGAGCAGCAGCTCTTCTGCTAGCACTCTGTTTTCTCCCCCCGATCGGGCTTCGCATCAACGGGTCCTCGCGATGGATCAATCTTGGCTTTGGCGTAGTGCAACCCAGCGAGCTCGCCAAAATAGCCGCGATCTTCTTTCTCGCATGGTGGTTTTCACGATCCGAAATCAATTTTTCCAAATTCAAAAATGGTCTCCTGTTCCCGATGGCCATACTGAGCATTCTGATGGGCCTCATTGTTCTCGAAGTCGATATGGGTAACACTGCACTCATTGGAGGAACCGCTGTTGCCATGATGTTCATTGCCGGCGCCGCGCTCCGTTGGCTTGCGACGATAATTTGCTGTGGCCTAGGCGGAATTTTTCTTGTCGCCACGAATGTATCCGAGCGCCACGGCCGCCTGCTCGCCTTTCAGAATCCCGAAAAATACAGCCTCGGCGAAGGACTTCAGCAATGGCAGGCGCTCATCGCTTTTGGATCCGGCGGCCTCGATGGCTTAGGTCTGGGCGAGGGACGTCAGAAAATGCTCTATCTCCCATATGCCCACACGGATTTCATTTTCCCGATGATCGGAGAGGAACTTGGACTTTACGCCACACTTCTCACCGTGCTGGCTTACCTGATGATCTGCCTCTGCGGCGCGCTTGTAGCGTCAAATGCAAAGGACACCCTCGGTCGGCTTCTGGGAATCGGAGCCGTCATGATGATCACCCTACAGGCATCCGTGAATATCGGAGTAACGACATCGCTTCTCCCAAACAAAGGCATGCCGCTCCCATTCATAAGCTACGGCGGTTCCAACATGGTGGTCTGCCTCTTTCTCATTGGCCTTCTCGTCAACATTCATCGCCAGGGTCGCCCACTTGTTTCCCACTTCGCGCCGGCCCTCCTACGTCCTCACTTCGAGCCACGCATATGACCGAAACAAAGCCATTCCGAGCCATCATTGCTTGCGGAGGCACAGGCGGCCACCTGTTCCCCGGCTTGGCAGTCGCCGAGTCTCTCCATGAGCGCGGACACGAGGTTCTACTTTTCGTATCCGAAAAAGAGATCGATACGATCGCACTTAAAGATCATCCACAATTCCGCGCCGAGAAACTGCCATCCGTCGGTATGCCCGCCATGCTCATTTCACCTGCTTTTGTCGGCTTCCTTCGCCGATGCTGGGATAGCTACCGCCAGTGCTGCTCGATTTATCGCAAATACAGACCATCCGTTGTTCTCGGAATGGGCGGGTTCACATCCACCGCCCCGATCTTGGCTGCGCGCATGCAGGGGCTCCCGTGCTTCATCCATGAATCCAATGCTATTCCTGGCCGTGCAAATCGCTTGGCAGCGAAATTTGCGACCCGAGTTCTGATAGGATTTGAGGATTGCCGTAAGCGCTTTTCTGGAGCGGATTGCATTGTCACCGGCACCCCTGTCAGAAAAAATCTCGGCCGTCCGATTGAGCGCAACGAAGCGATGAAGATTTTTGGACTGGATCCCTCACGACGAACGCTTTTAGTAACTGGCGGGAGCCAGGGGGCGGGTGGCATCAATCAAGCCCTCTTTCGCACCGCGCCCCTCCTCGCGCAATCTGGAATTCAAATCATCCACCTCACGGGCAAAAACGATGATCGTCTTGCTGCGGCAAATTACCAACGCGACGAGATTCCGCATTACGTAGCACCATTCCACCATCGAATGGAGGAGGTCTACTCCGTAGCAGACGTTGTGATCTCAAGAGCCGGAGCATCAAGCCTGAGTGAACTTTCCCAATTCGGCCTGCCTTCCATCCTCATCCCCTATCCCCATGCCACCGATGACCATCAGAAGGCGAATGCGGAAATCCATGTGCGAGCGGGCGCCTCTTTGTTGGCTGAAGAAAAAGACATTGTGCCCGAGGTATTTGCCGCGTCGATTTCAAACCTTTTGAACGACCCAGCTCGCTGTGCTGCCATGACAGCGGCTGCAAGACAACTCTCGCCGGAATCGGCAGCAAAGAACGTCGCCGACGTGATGGAACGCGCCGTGAGGGAGGGCACGAAATGAACTCCACCGAACTACGAGAAACGCTCGCAAACCCAGCCCCGAAGGACATTCACCTCATCGGGGTGGCTGGATCAGGGATGAGCGGTATTGCCGCATTGTTGCTGGGACTTGGTCATAAAGTCAGCGGCTCCGACAGAGTGGATACCATCGAAGTTGAACGCCTCATAAAAAAGGGCCTCGTTTTTCACTGTCCGCACTCACCGGAGTGCGTTCGCGATGCCGACATCGTCATCTATTCCTCTGCGATAAAAGCTGGGAACTCGGCGTTCGACGAGGCTGTGCGTCTCGATATTCCAATGGCGCGCCGAGCGGATGCCTTGGCGGCCATCATGGATTCCAAGAAGGGAATCGTTGTTTGCGGCATGCATGGCAAGACCACCACCTCCGCAATGGCAGCGCATGTCCTGCGAGCTGGAGGGTTCAAGCCCAGCCACTATGTGGGTGCCGAAATCCCGATCCTTGGAACCAATGCACGCTGGGACTCTGAGGGAGATTGGTTTGTCGCCGAGGGCGATGAGAGCGATGGAACTCTTATCAATTACGACCCCCACCACGCTATCGTCCTGAATATTGAACCAGAACATCTGGATTTCTATAAGGATATCAACGCGATTGATGCCGTTTACAAACGCCTCATCGGTCAAGCATCGGGCCACATTTTTTACTGCGCCGACGACGAGGGTGCTCGCCGAGTCTGCGCTTCCCACCCTCAGGCAGTGTCGTATGGCCTAGCAGAAAATTCGCACTATCGCGTCACAAGCCTCACAACCGAAAATTTCCAGTCCCGATTTACCGCATCGAAGGACGGAAAAGTACTAGGCGAAATTTTGCTCAATATCCCAGGAGTGCACAATGCCGTGAACGCACTAGCCGTTGTGGCGCTTGCCACAGAAATCGGAGCCCCCTTTGAGACAATTGCTGCGGCGTTGGAGAGCTTCCGAGGTGCAAAGCGCCGGTTCGAAATCATTCACGACACAAATCATCAGACCGTTGTAGACGACTACGGACACCACCCGACTGAAATCGCTGCCACACTCGCGACTGCACGCACCGGGCGACATCAACGGGTCATTGCCATGTTCCAACCGCATCGCTACACGCGCACTCAGGCCCTAAAGGAGGAATTCGGGAAAGCTTTTGCCTTGGCCAGCCATGTGTTTGTCTCCGACATCTATCCGGCCAGTGAGAAACCAATTCCCGGCATCTCCGGACAAACCCTTGTTGATGCGATGATCGCGGCGGGCCATGCTTATGCCAAGTATGTGCCAGAGGTATCCCGCATTCACGAAGCCGCCGCATCGGTTGCACAAGATGGCGACCTGATCCTAAGTCTGGGTGCAGGCAATATTCACGAAGCAGGCAGGCGACTTGCGCAGGATCTCACTTCCCGCGACACGCTACTTGGTGTCATGGGACCGGGTCGTATCAAGCTCTACGAACCACTCTCGAAGCACACGACAATGCGCATCGGGGGCCCTGCCCAGTTTTGGGTCGAGCCTGAAAGCGAGGAAGGATTCGCAGACCTTGTGCGGTATTGCTTTGACGAAAACATCCCACTCATGGTCATCGGCCGCGGGTCGAATCTCCTCGTCCGCGACGGCGGGATATCTGGCGTCGTTGCGCACTTGTCACGCGGGGATTTCCAGCGCCATACATTGGACGGACTGGAAATCAGTGCAGGAGTCGGAGTCAAATTCAAACAAATCAGCGCCCTAGCACGCTCCGCAAATATCGCTGGGTTTGAGTGGATGGAAGGCATTCCAGGACATCTCGGGGGTGGACTTCGTATGAACGCCGGAGCAATGGGAATACAAACATTCGATCAGATTGTTCGGATACGTCTTTGTGATCAGGATGGAAACATTTTTACCCGCACCCCAGCTGAAATTGATGTGCACTACCGGAGCGTTCCCATGCTTCGCACAAACTATGCGCTTTCGGCTGTCGTGGTTGGCCGACCGGGCACGGAAAGCAACATTGATGCGGCCATCGCTGAATCATTTGCCAAGCGCCGCTCAAGCCAACCGATCGCTGCCAGTGCCGGGTGTATTTTTAAAAATCCAGATTCCATCCCAGCTGGAAAACTGATCGAAGAATTGGGTCTCAAAAATTTTTCTGTGGGGGGAGCTCGAGTCTCCGAGGTTCATGGCAATTTCATCGTGAATGACGGGGATGCAACGTCTGCGGATGTTCTCACGCTGATCAAGGAAATCCAATCTGCGGCGGAGAGAACACGTGGCATTCAGCTCGATACAGAGGTTCAAATCGTGGGGGTCGACTTATGAAGCAAAAGCATTCCGGAATTCTAAAAAATAAAGGCGTGGCACTTCTCATGGGAGGGCCAGGCAAAGAGCGCGATGTCTCACTCCGATCAGGGGCTGCCGTTGCGGTGGCCCTTGAGGCCGCCGGAGCACATGTCCGCAAAATCGATATCGCATCAACGGATATTCCTCCGCTGGAATCCGTCGATTTCGCATTCAACATCATCCACGGCACGTTTGGAGAGGATGGACAACTGCAGGCCATTCTCAACGGGCGAGGCATTCCCTACACAGGCGAGGGCATAGAGGGAAGCCGCGCAGCATTCGACAAGATAAAATCGAAAACGGCCTTTGATCAAGCCAACGTCCCAACTTCAAAATGGGAAAAAATCCATAAGGGCGAGTCTCCAAGCATCCCACTCCCCTACGTCGTGAAGGCTCCGCGCCAAGGTTCAAGCGTGGGCGTTCACATCATTCGAGAAGAGAGCCAACTCTCCATGGCGCTCGAAGACTGCTTCCAATATGGAGAAGAGGTACTGATCGAGAGCTTCTTTACTGGAAGGGAACTAACCGTTGGAATTCTGGGAGGGGAAGCGCTGCCTGCTGTTGAAATCATTCCCAACCACGGTTTCTACGATTACGAAAACAAATATACGAGCGGAGCCTCGAAGTACCTAGTTCCCGCGCCGCTTACCGCTGCCGAATCCGCGATGGTAGAGTCTGCAGCACGCGCTGCACACAAGGCCCTCGGACTGGAAGTTTATTCCCGCGTAGACATTCTTCTGGCACCAGATGGCTCGATGAGTGTTCTCGAGATCAATACAATCCCCGGTATGACGGAATTAAGTTTGCTACCCAAAGCGGCCGCTGTGGCCGGCTTGAGCTTTTCAGAACTTTGTGAGGAAATTGTGGGACTATCACTTGCAAAAAAGAAACCGTGATGAAGCTGGATTCCCAATCCCCATCCCCAAAAAAGAGAGCGCGAAACGGCGTGCATTATCTGAACGTGAAAATGCGGGCTAAAACGGCGCAAAGGAAACGCCAACGCCTTTTCGGACAAATCTGCATGCTTTCCTTAATTGTAGCTGTCTCATGCGGTTTGATCTGGTTCGGACTCAGTAAAGCCCTGGATAAATTCTTTTTTTCGAATCCGGCTTACAACCTCAGTGAACTCACACTTCAACTCGACGGGGTTATGACGCATGAAGATTTGCTTGAGGTGGCAGGAATACAAGTCGGCGCGAATATCTTCTGTATCGATATTGCAGGGATCGATCGCAAGCTTCGAGAAATTCCCATGGTCGAAGACGTCTGTATCGAGCGTATCATGCCAGACCGAATTGAAATCACTCTCGCACGCAGACCCCCCGTAGCCTGGGTTTCAAAGTCGGCAGACTCATCCGCCGACTATGACCCCAGCTCCATGACTCTTGTGGACGATTCCGGGTTCCTCATGAAACCAAGGATTCTTCAACAAGAGTTCCACCAACTCCCCATAATTTACGGTGCGAATGTGGAAAAAATTCGAGAGGGGAGCCTTCTCGAAGGTGAGGATTTAAAAAATGCCCTTACGCTGCTGCGCGAGGCCCGAAGCCAACCCAAGTCGCTACTTGTCATTCGCTCACTGAACATCAGTAAGGGTTACTGCATTGATGCACTCACCGATCAGAACACACGCGTGAAGTTCGCTTCGGGCGACTTTTCATCGCAATTGGTAAAACTCCAGCGCCTGCTGGAGCACTGCCGCGATACTGGCCGCGAGATTGAATCTGTAAACCTCATGGTGACAAAAAACACACCTGTGAAATTTGTCATGACAGCACCCCCGGCTCCTATTTTAGGGAAGCAGAAGCCGACTCCCCAAAAATCTAAAACTAAGAAAAACTGATGGCGCGCGAAAAAATACACGTTGGACTCGAAATCGGAACAACCAAGGTCTGTGCAGTAGTGGCCGAGTGCCGCCGTGATGGCGAGATGCGCATCTTGGGAGTTGGTGAAAGCCCGTCGCGAGGAGTCCGCAAGGGAGAGATCATTGATTTTAAAAATGCCACCCAGTGCGTTCATGATGCTCTGGCAGATGCCGAGGACCGGAGCGACCATCAAATCAAGGACGTCTGGCTTGCCATCTCGGGAGGCCATATTAATAGCCTCAACAATCGCAGTTCGCTCACTCTGCCTGAGGAATCCACGATATCGGCTAAAGAAATCGAGAGTGTCGAATTTAAAGCTAAGGAGGCTGGAATTCCAAAGGAGAACGTGATCATCCACTCGGTCATTCAACGCTATTATGTTGATGGTCAGGAAGGGGTCATTGACCCTCATGGGATGATGGGCACGAAACTCGAGGCTGATTTCCATATCATCCACGGGGTCACGAACCGGATTCAGAACGCAATCCGTTGCGTCCGCGAATTCGATATCGATGTCGAGGATATCGTTGTAAATTCGGTGGCCTCGGCTCAAGTCGTCTTGGACTCTCAGCAAAAAGAGGCGGGTGTGGTGCTCATTGATATTGGCGGGGGGGTGACGGACTACATCGTCTACAAGGACGGCGCGGTCTGCCATAGTGGAGTAATCGCTCTTGGGGGTGATCACATCACCAACGACCTCTGCATTGGGCTTCGGATTCCGATCGCACGCGCTGAAAAGCTCAAAATCGAAGAAGGATCAGCCATCACGGATAACATCCCCGCTGGCGATAAGATCACGCTCAAAAACGATACAGGGTTTTCTGGAAAGGATATCGAGCGACAGGTGCTCAACATGATTATTCAAGCTCGGCTTCAGGAACTATTCATTATTCTGCGAAAACGCATTTACGACGTTGTTCCAGAACACTTCTTGGGCGCCGGCATTCTGCTCACGGGCGGGTGCAGTCTCATGAGGGGAATCCGCGAAGCGGCGGAGTCGGTTTTTTCGGGAACCCCCGTTTATTTGGCCCATGCGCAATCGGTTTCGGGACCGATGTCCGCCTTTGAAAACCCCCAGCTTTCAACGTGTATCGGCGCGGCGAAATACGCCCAAGCTGTTCATGCCGAGATGCCGGAGGAATCGATTTTCGGTCGCCTGAAGAGATTCCTCTCAGGCAGGGCATAATATTTTCTGGGTGGCTGATTGACTCAAGTGGCCGCAATATGTAGTATGAGTTCAATGAAAGCCACGCCAAGTTGTCCGTATCCCAAAGCATTCGAGGAATTCATTGAATGGTTT
>VFJO01000061.1 GCA_009886045.1 Verrucomicrobiota bacterium | reverse complement strand
CGCTTGCACTCGGCCCTCGGCTATAAATCCCCGCTGGACTTCGAATCCCCCCTGAACCATAAACCCGAATAACCAAAAAGCCCCTCCACGCGTTTTCGAGGAAAGATCACAACGCCATCACCACCTCCGCGCTTTCACTGCTGCCCTCCTCGAAATCCAACAGATGCTTGTGGCCCTCCGTGTCAATGGCCAGAGCCACTACCACGCATCGTTCCTTGCCCGGGAACACCCCGTCCACCATCATGGCCAGCACATCGAGCTTGGAGAGATCCCGCCCCCGGAACTCGGCCAGCAACTCCCTGCTGCGGGCCTTCCAGCCCTCACAGACCTGGCTCGCACTTACGCCGAGCATCTTGCCTACCCCGCTGCCCGAGGCCCCGTGGCAGATGGATTCCAGCACCTCCTCAAACATCCCTTTGCGCCGCTTGATTTCGGCGTAGGAACTGAGCAGCACCTCCTGTTCCCGACCATCCTGACCCATTTTGCGCACACGGCGCTTGTCGATGAACTCCGCGCCTTCCGTGGTGCGGATCCTCACCGGCTCCGTGCCCGCCCTCCGATAAAGGCCGCCTTCCTGCGGGCGATAGCTTTCCCCACAGAGCAAATTTACCTCGGCTGTAATTAGTTGCAACAATCCTTTCCTCACCATGTCTCGCACGGCTCGTTGGAATATATCGCGGTTCTCTTCGTTCCCGGCTTGCGCCGGCCATTGCTGATCAGTAGTTTTTTTCATTGTGCTGGTTGGTTCGAAACGTTCATTTCAAACAGGCAGCGCGAAAGCGCCACCCGGTCAACCAGCACTACTTCATTTTTTAAATTCTAACGGAAAAAAAATCTCTTCCGCAGGTGGCTGCCTGTATGTATCCGAGGCACCGCAACTGCCGTTGAAGTAAAAATGATTATGAACCTGATAATCCAGAGATTTTTGGGAACATTTCGAGTGGCTTGCAGCATTAGCCCCAAAAGGAGCAATGCCCCAAACCCTCGATCCAAAAGATGCCCGTTCTCTGGCTCTCCAACGACCATTACAATAGCTTGAAGAAAAGATTGACCGCCCAACGCCGTAATCCTTCGTAGACTGAAAGGGTCAATTAAGGTTCCCGTTTGGAGTATTTTCTCGGGATACATCAAATAGGCGATCCAGTCATCATTTGGATCAATCTGATGCGGCCAAGCGACCGAGGAGGCAAATGCCAAAATCGCAACTGACCAAAGCACTATGTGTGAAACCAAGATTGGGTAAGAAATCTGTCCAGCTCCAGAAAGTTCTGCCTTCTTTAAGTCTGCAGCGTCGTAAACTCTGCCACGCCTGCCTGCGACGATTTTCTGTTTCTTCGAGGGCTTTTTAGAGGCTGGACTTAATGTTAAAAAATCGGAAACAAACTAAAGCCCGAGCGCCGCGCCAGCAAGAACGACTCCGGTCAGCATCGGGGCCTTCGCCAGCGACAGCATCATCAGGAACCCTCCGATCGCGAGTGTCACTGCCATGCCCCAGGCAGCGGTGAGACCCCAACCCAGGTCTTCAAATTCCGGGCGCTTAAGCGCGCGGCGGAGGGCTTCACCATAACCCCAAAACGAGGCAAAAATCACAAGGCTCCAAAGCAGGACAGGGAAATACATGAAAAGTTTTCAGTTTGGAGTTTTCAGTTTTCAGGAGCGGGGCGAAGCGGAGAAAGACTGCCGGAGGCAGCGCAAAGGGTGAAATGGAGTTTCATCAATTAGGTCTTAAGTTTTAAGATTCGGAGTTGGCGGCGTGGATTCGCAAGCGTGCCCCCCCCTGTAGCGGCGTCTCTATGAGCGCAGTGGGATGTTGCTCGAGCAAACTGCTGCCGAGGAGGACCTCAGCGCTCCCGGCTCCAAGTCCGTTCTTATCAGTGTCAATCGGTGCCATCGGTGGTTCTATAATACTTACAAAGGCTTGCGAAGTTTTCAGTTTTCAGGGGTTCTCACAGAGGCGCGGAGAGCACGGAGGATTGGGAATTTTTAGGCAAAAATTTGTTGGGGAATCGCCATGCAGCGCATTGTGGCGGCTGTTTATGACTGCCGGGGTGCCTGCCGGGGTGCCTGCGCGCTACACTCCAGATTCCGCCAACTCAGCATGGGAAGTGTTTTTTAAGTTCGACGAGCTTTTCCAATTTTTGGCTGCACACACGAACGCCTCTTGATGCAAAGGCCAATCATGAAGCACCGTAGGGTCGAAATCTGCTCCGTTCGGCCAGGTCACTGTCCGAATCTCAGGATCAACCACCACTTTCGAAAATAGCTCTTCATCCCGCAAAGGCCCATAAATTTGCCCCTCAAGAATATTTTCCAAATCCACCACTCTCTCTAAACCATCATCGAATTTTAACTGCAAACCATATGGAGGAAGATGTTTGCAATCAATGATTCTGTAAATTTCATGTTTCATAATTAATTTAAAGGCTTTATTGGTTCGACGCATTGACCTGCGATCAGCAAATTCCAATCTGCCATCAACTCGTCTTGGTGCAACTCCGCCCAAGCTTCAACAAGTCGCTGCTGTTTGCGTGGAAGTGAACCTGCTATTACCAAAACCGGCGCGATGGTAACAACCGCTGAATGCTCTTGATAATAAGCATGAAAATGAGGTTCGTTATGTTTCCCAAGTGGTTCGACAAACATCCGAACAATAATTCCATAGAATCGGGATAGTTCAGGCATGAAGCAACAATGTTAGAAGAATTTTCACCTCAGCTGATGTATTCTTTGAAATCCTCGATAGGATCATCAAATCCTGAAAGCATGGTGATTTTACCGCGCAAACACCCAAACCCTTTCAATGAGGACTCGGGTTCGACAGTCATCGATTTGATGGGTTCCAGCTGTGCGCTGACGCGGACGCGATATTTGAGCCAATCTGAGGGCAACGGGAGATGCAAGGTTCCATCAGCTTGCGGGTCAAGTATAGCTGTGAACGAACTCATAGAAGAAATCTATTTTGAAATGTTAAAAAAGAAAGAAAAAAATGAAGGCGGTGCAGAGCTTCGCCATAGCCCCAAAACGAGCCATAAATCACAAGGCTCCAAAGCATGCTGGGAAAAGACATGGGAAATTTTAAGTCTTAAGCATTAAGTTTTAAGATTCAGAGTTGGCGGCGTGGATTCGGAAGCGCTAAGTGTAAGTGTAAAATGGGAAGTTTTCAATTTTCAGCTTGTTTTAACCATGGAGACACGGCGGTTAGGCAGTATAGGCAAAATGATTTTCTAAAATTCTGTTATTTTTGTTTAAAAAATAGGCGAAATCATTTTCTGAAGGTTGGGTCTTGGGTTGAATGAAGGGTAAATGGGAACCAATTACTTATGATTCAAAGCCAACTTTTGCATATTAATAACCTGCCAGCCTTCTGATTTTAGTTTTTCTGTATCAAGTCGCAGTTGTTCGAAAATTTTATGGACGCTGTAGCCATGCTCTTTCGCATGTTCATCCCGGGTTTTGCGGATTTCCTTTAAAATAGTATTTTCGTTCATAATTCAATCTCCATAAGTTCGGTAGGTGTCGCAATAACAGGACAGGTGAAGCCCATCTTTTGGCAGCATTCTTCAATTTTTCTGGTAGTATAGCGATTATTGATATGCTTGCAATTCCATGTAAGTAAAAAATCGATTCCATGCACTGTCGCAATGGCAATGTGAGCAGCATCATCCGCAGCGTTTGCCGGAACGACTTCTTCAAGCAAGCGAATCGTTAGTTCCTCAGATTCCCCAGTAGGACTCAAAAGAGGAATACCGGAAAGAGCATCAACCCGCTTCTGGGACATTTCTGGATTCCCTTTGGAAACCTCGCGCAAGACAACAGCAGAAACGAAAATCTCAAAGCGACCACGGTGCTCCTCCCACCATTCAACAGTTTGCTCTTGATCTGCGGCTAATCTTAAATCCCGGCTGGGCTTGGATACCAAATAGCTTGGAATAGTTGTCTCAAGGTAAAGCTTAGGCTTTGTAAGCATGGATTAAAAGTCAATAACTATCACAATATTAAAGATTTATTAATGTCGCCGGTAAATTCTCTGGATAGACCTTTGCGGCGGGCGGTTTGCGCTTTGGCATGGAGATGGCGTGAGGCAGCGTGGAGTTCGTTGGCGTTGAGTCCGTAGGAACCGGTGGAGCGCTCGAGGAGGAAGCGGGCGAAGTCGGTAACCTCGGCGCGCTTCGCAGCCGGAAGTGCCTCGCAAAGTGTGACAATTTCCATGGTTTCGGTGCTCATGATTTAATTAGTCGCTGATTTTATATAAAGGGCAAGGAAAATTCTCAAACAATCTGCTGGAGAATTGAGAAGCATGGCTTTAGACAAGGCTGCACAGCAGGACAGGGAAAGACATGGGAAGTTTTAAGTCTTAAGCATTAAGTTTTAAGACTCAGAGTTGGCGGCGTGTATTCGAAAGCGCGCGACCCCCTGTAGCGGCTGTTTATGACTGCCGGGGGAAGACAGAATCATGGATGACAGAATCATTTTTTGGGTTTGGTGTGCGCGCTGCCGCGCGGGTCCTGTAGCGGCGTCTCTATGAGCGCCGTGGGATGTTGCTCGAGCAAACTGCTGCCGAGGAGGACCTCAGCGCTCCCGGGCAGTCTATGACTGCCGGCTCCAAGTCCGTTCTTATCAGTGTCAATCAGTGCCATCAGTGGTTCTATAATTCTTACAAAGGCTTGCGAAGTTTTCAGTTTTCAGGGGTTCTCACAGAGGCGCGGAGAGCACGGAGAGGGGGGGCAAAATTTTGAATTTTGAACGCTGGATTTTGGATTTGGCTCGGCAACTCAGTTGATTAGCTCTGAGTGAATTCCGTCAGAGTTTGAGAGAGGGAGCGCGTTGGCGCGTTAATTTCCTTGGGCTTGGCTTCGCGCAAGTCTTGAAGGTCTTCAAAATCTTCAAGAATTTGCTGAATCTCCAAAAACTCTTGGTAAGGAAGAACTGCAAACTCTTTAATCCCATTTTTTTCTATAATTTGCGGATGTATGCTCATTGTGACATTAACGGTAAACTTCTTTCCTATGAAGGATTCGATAAACAAGAATTTTCGTTCCTTCAATTTCAAATAAGCATTAATTTTTAAGAAGAGAAGAGCCGAAATCTTTGGGCGGAGCGTGAAGGGATAAACGAAGGCGATCCAAAGCAGTAGCGCAGCGTCATGAATGGAGTTTTGAGCATAAAGGTCGAATGGGGAGACTCTTCTCACTTTATCCGTATCTTTGTGGCTTGGTGAGAGGAGGTTTTTCAGTAACCTTCGATGCTCAAGCTCGGCACTCGCTGAAATTCGATTTTGTTTTTAGAAACCAGTGGAACTGACTTTTGTAGAGCGGATGCGGCTATCCAAAGGTCGTTCGGACCGATCAATTCATTGCGTTTTTTCAAAGCCGAGTAGAGTGAGGCGTAAATTTCGAGTGTGTCTTCGTCCGGCCAAACCGTGGGGAAGCGTTTAAGGAAATCCCGAATGGCTTGCCGATCGTGCCCAGCGATCTCGGCACCTCGCAGAAATTCGGCTTTGACGATCCAAGGGATTCCCAGAATGAGATTCGAATTGGCTGTGAGCCAAACAGAGGCAGGTCCGCCTTCTCCTTCCCGCCAACGCGCAATGAGGAAGTTCGTATCCAGCACCCTGTCAACGCGCATGATTTTCCTTTGATGCAGTAGTGGACCATGCGGCGGCGGCGTTTTCCCACGCATTGCCCCAAGCCATGACCTCCTCGACTCGATTGGCTTCCTCCTGCGTGAGTGGACTTAAAGTCTGAAACGCTTTTTCCATATCTGCGGCTGTTCCCCTCTTGGGAATCACCTCCAAGACAACTTTGGAAAAGGAATCCCAGTCCGGACTTTTCCAGGACTTGAGCCTCTCATAAGCATCATCGGTCAAGCTGATCGTTTTCACGTATTCATGCTACACAGTAACACAGGTCATGTCAATGTAGAATTTACTCAGCGAAATTTGAGAATACTCCAAAGCAAGACGGGGAAAGACATGAGAAGTTTTAAGTTTTAAGACTCGGAGTTGGCGGCGTGGATTCGGAAGCGCGGACTGTAGGCGGAAGATGGGAAGCTTTCAGTTTTCGGCAGGTTTTAACCACGGAGAGCATCGGGGTGGATGCGAGAAAGAGCAACCGAAGGTTGGCCCGAAGGGTGAGGAAGTGGGAACGAGCGAGTCAAAGGACAAGGAGAGCACGGAGTTTTGGCAGTATAGGCGAAAAAAAATTCTGAAATTCCGTTAATTTTGTCTAAAAAAATAGGCGAAGAGTTTTCAGACAAGGCACCCAAAAAAGTTTCTGAAATCTGTTAATTGACTCGCTTTGCTCACCCTGCGGGCAAGCTTCGCTTGTCGATCTCCGCTACGCTCCGGTTTTGTCTAAAAATTAATTAAAATCAGAGGTTTAAAACTTGAATAGCGGAGTGGTCTTTATTCCATTCGATGATTTTTTTGTCTGCCGTCATCAATGGGAGGCCGAGGGTCATGGCTGTGGCGAGGATGAGACGGTCCGCCGGGTCGCCGTGGAATTCCGACAAGCGGGAACTTGCGATGCAAATGGCTGGTGAGAGTGGCTCGAGTTCGACGGGGCGCTTCAGATTTGCTGATATCCAAGTATCGACATCGGGAGCGAGATCAAGGCGGCCTTTTTGAACAAGCATGGCCACCTCCCATACGGAAATTGCCGAAACAATCGATCGACCTCGAAATGCAACTGCTTTGCGAGCTTCGGGTGCGCCTGCACTCATCCAGACCCACGCATGTGTATCGAGCACGGCGGCGGCAATTTGTTCAAGACTCTGCATTCCAGACTGCGCATGTGTTGTTAAGGTCGCCAAGAATCCGGGTGCTGTTGGTGGAGCGTCCAAAAAGAGGTGTTTCTGGAGAACCCTCAAAAGGAATCACCTCGGCAGCAGGTCGCCCATATCGGGTAATCACAACGCGTTCTTTTTTATTTGCGATATCTTCGACAATTGCGAGGCACTTTGCTTTGAAGTGGGAAACGGTGAGTTCCATGTTTTGACTATATGGTGACTACTGCAAAACGCAAGAGGCGGCAAGAATTTTTTGAGGAAAGTCCTTTGCGGAGCGGCGACGGCGCTGTAGCGGCGCCTCTATGAGCGCCGGGAGGGGAGGAAAATGGGCGAAATCATGGACAGCAAAATCATTTTTTTGGCGGGAGGCGCGCTGCCGCGCGGATCTTGTAGCGGCTGTCTATGACTGCCGGGGGCTGCCCGTGCAAACTCCTGCCGAGGAGGACCTCGGCGTTCCCGGGCAGTCGCGCCTGGGGTTCATGATCCGGATATTTGCTGTTTGGTTTTTAACAAAAAATTTCAACTCCGTATTGGGCGAAGTTGCCATCAGAGGTGACGATTGGCATACGGTGAAGCATGGCCGTGGCGATGATAAACCGATCTGCGGGATCGCGATGGTGCCATGGGAGGCGGTTGGCTTGAAAAGCGATAGGAGTGGAAATTTCATGGACCCGGAGGTCATGGTGTGCGACGACCTGCTCAAACCAAGTCTCGGGCTCTTCTGGAAGCTCCAACTCGCCTCTGGCGGCCTTGAGACTGATTTCCCAAGCGCTTATCGCTGAAACGGTGAGTAGATTGGCCTGGTTAATACGAATTTTAGCATTCTGGCTGAGATTTTTATGACCGGTTGCGAGCCAGAGCAGTCCGCATGTATCGAGGAGGACGGTTTCAGACATTGGCCCATTCTTCGGTTGTTGGTTTTGTGGGGTCGCCATGAATCCTCGCGCGAGAAAGGTGCTTGTGCGGAATGCAGCGCTCGCGCGCACTTAACGGCTTGATTTCAGCTACTGGGTGACCATAGCGGCTTAAAATAATCGAAACCCCTTGATTTTGAACTGTGCTCAACAGTTCGGAAAAATGGGCTTTGGCTTCGTGAATACTTATTGTTTTCATGACTTGTTGGTCAGAACAGTTAACCTTTATGGGATGGAGGTGTCAAGAGCGATCCATCGATGGAGTCCGTCTCGGCCGTGTGAGGAAAAGCGCCAATGTCCCCGTTGGCCTATCGAGTCATACTTGCCGAGGAGACCTCGGCGTTATCAGGGGGCGGGCGCACCCCGCGGCGCGTTAGGGCAAGCACACCCCCTGTAGCGGCTGTCTATGACTGCCGATCATCAGCACGAATGGTTTCAATTGAAACGCGATCATACCTCAATCGCCCTGAGCTAATTTCCGCTTTCCCCTGCTTTTAAGACGGCTTCGGCTTCGGTTTTGGCTCCGCGTTGGGCGAGGAGTTGGGCCCCACGTTGGGCGATTTGTCGGCGGACTTCGGGGGCGGTGCCGTTCATGGAGAAGATGAACTGGCTTTGCGCGTCGGTGAAGCGCTTTTGATCCACATAGAGGTCGGCGAGTTCCATTCGGACAGCATTGCTGTCAGGCGAGCGGTCGAGGATGCCTTTGAGCATGATCTCGGCAGCCACGGGGTTGCCTTCCGAGATGCGCACGAAGCGGGCGAGGTGGAATTCGGCTTCGTCCTTTGTTTGATCCGGAACGATTTCAAGCATGAGGACGTCTTGTTTCAGCGCGTTCGTAAGAAAGTTTTTGGGATACGGGATCGGGCGGGCCCACTGTGGGAGGGTTTTTTTGAAAAGGGCGCGCTGTGCGAACGAGTTCTCAAGGGATTTTCCTGGAACGGGATTGGGATATAGAATGCCGAAGTATGGGCCGATGAAATTTTCCCATGTCATAAGAGAGACGTGGGTGATGCCGTGTTCCTTGATCATTGCGAGGGCCTCTTCATCAGATTGGGCATTGAGGGTATTTGCAGCTTTTTTTAATCCATAAACATTTTCCCAATAGAGTGTTCCTATTGTTTTAAACCCGCCGAATGTTGCCAGCAGGCAGGAACTGTTCGGACTGCTCAGCATTACGACAGGTTTGCCATTGGCATTTTGCAGGATCGTTTTCGCCATGTCGCGGTGCAGGAGTGCTAGGAGCTGGCCGGAACCGACCTGCATGTTTTGCTTACTGTTGTATTGGTTCCAAAACGGCATGAGCATGCCATTCACGGTATCAACGGAAAAAAGATACAATGTGCCTATGAGGCCGGCGGCGCCTGCTGCGCGCCAGGGAAATGTACGTGGCAGGAGGAGCCAGAGTTGAGGAATGACTAGAGCCGCGAGAGCGATGTAAGTCGGGCCATTCAACATTCCCCAACGGACTTGGATAAATTGTAAAACCGTTACGACAAAAATCGGCGCAATGAGAAAAATAATAGCACCTTTTGTTCCAAAACTGATTTTTTTTACAAAAAGTAAGCAGAACGCTACAAGGATAAAGACAGGGAAGTAACCGAAGGCGACTTTCCATGTGATAGCTCCCATTTTGATCCGGGTAAGTAGGGGAAGTGCCTCCGCAATATTTTGGACAAGTGCGATCATGAAGTCCTGTTTCACCAAGTAAAATCGGGAACCTCCGAGAAATATGAAGGCCGGTAGGACACTGCAGGCGAGCACAGGCCAGATGAGATTTTTCCATGGGAAGGGCGATTTGCCGTTCTCGCGTTGGCAAATCCAATTGGTGAGTACAAAAATCATCCATCCACCTCCCAGCCAAGCTAATGCGTAGAAGGGGTGGTTCACCTCCAGACGCATGCTGATATGGTTCGGGAAGTATTCAAAAATATAAAAGCCCAAGCTGCCGAGAGCAGTACTGATGGCCCATGTTTTCCAAAGCTCTGGATGGTAATTGCTTCCTTCGGCTTTTGCTTTTTTTGCGCAAATCCAAACCGAAAGAATCGCTCCCATGCCCACTCCTACCGCGATGACGGCGGCAGAAAGCCCGCTGATCCAGAGAGCGGATGCGGCGCTGATGCCCGAAAAAATCATGCCTTGGCGCGCTTGCTTCAGTGAGGTGGGGATAATGAATGCCGTGCCTTCGGGTTTTTGAACCCAGCCTGCGCCGGCCCAGGCGATGCCGAAAATGATGCCCATAAGCGCGAAGGCTGTGATCCCATGGTGGTCAGGGTAGGCCGGCAAGAAGCCTTCGTAAAACGAGGCGGTTGTGATCATGCCAATCGCAAGTATGGAACCGCAGAGCGGGCCAAAACGGCGGGCAGAAAGAGTCGCAAAAAGGGCAAGGGCAACGATGAGTAAAATCGGATTTGCCCAGATGGACATGCGGAAAATGCTGTTACGAAGCGTGTCACCCGTGAAGTGGCGGTAGATTTCTCCAAGACCGCGCAGATACCAAGCAAACGCGGAGTTCCAGTGCACCTCTCGACCCTCGGGGGCGTTGTCCATATCCGTGTGGCGCAAGCGCCAGTCCCCATTCTCGCCCAGATGCTCCGCATGGCGGTTCCATACATAGCCGTCGAAGGCGATCTCGAGAAGCGGCACCGGGAGGACTTCCGCGGGCTTGGCTTTCGGGCCGTCGAGTTCGCGACTTAGACGCACGGTCACGCTGTCGATGAGGAAAGCGTGGAACAAAACATAGCCGATGCAGACGAGAAGAATGGCATAGAATCCGCTCCAAGAGAGGATGCGGCTCAGCGAGGACGGCTCTGGAGAAGATGGCAACTCAGCTGCCGACTCCTGGGGAGGGAAGTCCTTGCTTTTGCGGGATGATTTAGCCATAGGGTTGGCAAGAGTACACCCTAAACGCATAAAGAAAAGCCCATTTCAGATAGCGTAGGACGATTAAGATTTCACGAATCGGGTTATGTTCCGAGTTCGTTCCAATGATTGTCAGCTTGATCTTCACGCTGCCAGTCAAGCGCCGCTTCAAGATGATGACATGTTCCCCCCAGTGGTTCATCGCCCTAGGGCCTTGGAGGGACGACCTCTGTGTCGTCCGACTTGCGTGAGAGTGCTCGCCTTTGTATCCAAGGCGTGTGACATCCGACATGACGACGCCTGAACCGACCCCAACCATTTCTTCACATTGGCTTGAGTCCTCGGCTCCGCCGCTGGAGATCGACTTCGGCTGCCATCGAGGAGCGTTTCTTATTGGCATGGCGGGATTGCATCCTGGTTCCAACTTTCTCGGAATCGAAAAACAATCCGACCGCGTGGCCAAGTGTAATGCCCGTGCAGAGCGTCTTAGAT
Organism: Verrucomicrobiota bacterium; assembly: GCA_009886045.1. GTDB lineage: Bacteria > Verrucomicrobiota > Verrucomicrobiia > Chthoniobacterales > Terrimicrobiaceae > UBA967. The sequence goes on along the minus strand of VFJO01000061.1, from coordinate 3,165 downwards.
TGCCAAATGCCGCAGCCATCCAAGGTCTCGGTGACGAATCGCTCAAGCACTTCCCGTCATCCTGCGTCTCGATTTTCCATCTCTATTTTCCTGACCCCTGGCCGAAGCGCCGCCACTCCAATCGCCGAGTTTTTCAAAATGAATTTCTCGCAGAAATCCGCCGCATTCTTCGCGCGGATGGCGTGCTCCGCCTCATGACCGATGATGCTCCCTACTTCGACGAAATGCGCGAACTCACCCGCGAAGGCTGGCAGGAAATGCCGTGGAACGATGGACGCGAAACGGTGATGACGGCATTTGAAAAAACCTTTCGTAACCGTGGTCAAATCCCGCACCAAGCGGCTTTGAAGGCAATTCCGGCGGGTTCTTAATTACAGGGTCCACTGTGGGGACAGGTCGTGCTCGGAACAAAACCTTGTCATTTTGTCTCTGCATCGTTCGACACTCAAATTTCAGTTCGTTTTTGCGCCTGCTGCTGAAATCTCAAGGCGATCGCGCATTCGCTTTATTTGGCTGAAATCCACGGCGTGTCGGCGGCGCCGGTTTTGAGCGAATTCATCACGATGTAAAGTAGCCCCTCGAGCATTTCTGGCGAGGTGCGGAATATATCCGTGATGCCTGCAGGTGGTTCCCAAGTCGAAGCTGGGAGTGTAGGGGAGAAAACCATTTCCCTCACATCCACCGTCGTGGAAAAATCCCGGCGCTTTACCTCGACGCGACGTATTTTATGCCCCGGGGCGACCCAGACGCGTGTCTGAAAGTCCTCCGCTTTTGTGGCGCGGGCGAGTTCGGGCATGAGCCCTGCTGTGAGCACTCGGCAACTCTCGCCATTCAAATCCTCGACTTCCGCCACGTCTGCTCGGCTCACAGAAAAAAGAGCCGGCAGGAAGATCGCTTGCTGGGGGGTGATTGGGAGACCGATCGGCGTTCTGAGTTTTGTGACTTTTTTCGGCACGACTCGGAATTGAGAAATCAAATACTCCACCTTCCCGCCAGGCGTGGCCCAGACTTGGTCGCCATTGCGGCAGACCGTAAATGTTTCGCCAAGCACAGGCGCGATGAGTTTCACCTTGTCGGGAAATTGCACCGCGGCTTGCAGAGTGGCCCCCTTCATTTCTTTCGGAAGCCGCCCACTGACCTCCGTCATCTCCAAGGTGATCATGGCCGCGCGGTTCTCGCCATTCGACTCCGCCAGAAGAACTCCCCACAAAGGTTGGAAAATTTTTGCAATGACATCATAGGGATTCTCTCGCGGGGCGGGTTGCTGGGCTCGCAGCGGGGAGGCGAGGCAGAGGGCGGCTGCCAGCAAAGGAAAAAATCGGCGCATTGACATATATAAACGCCGCTTGTTGCATCTGGCAAAAGAATCGTTTTGCATTTCGATGGCGACGGGTGTCTTTATGTCGGAGTTATGCATGGCACACTGGCAGCAAGTCTCCGAGACAAGGGCACTGAATACAAATGATCGCAGCAGGCATTGTCTACGCTTTTACGGAGAGCACACTTGAGGGGAAGCTCATCCTTCTCGCGCTTTTCCTGGCCTCGATTTTCAGCTGGTCGGTGATGGTCACGAAAATTCGTTTCCTGAGTTTTTGCAAACGCCAGAACGACCGCTTCCAGGATCTGTTCCATCAGGATCGCCAGCCGCTCCGCATTTTCGAGTCCGGCGTTCCATTCGACGGATCGAATATTTTTGAAATCTATGAAGCCGGCGCGAACGAGCTTTGCTTTCAAATGCTGGGATCCGTGGAAGTCGATGAGAGCTTCGCCTCGCGTCTCAAGACGGCCGATAAAATTACCCCCGCCCAGATGCGCGCCGTTCAGGCTGCGATGGAGCGTGCCGTGGGGGAATCCGCCCTGCGTCTCGAGTCTCAGATGATCGTGCTTTCTACCGCTGTCAGCGGTGCTCCGTTCCTCGGGCTGCTTGGCACAGTGTGGGGTGTCATGGACGCCTTTGCCGGCATCGCTGCATCGGGAAATGCAAACCTCGCCGCGATGGCTCCCGGTATTTCGGCATCCCTCATCACGACCATCATCAGCTTGCTCGTCGCGATCCCTGCGATGTTTGGATACAACTTTCTGGTCACGACCCTGCGCTCCCTTCTCGTGCAGGCTGATAACTTCGCCGCCGAACTTTCGTCCGAAATCGAGCATCGCTATGTCGAGTTCGGGTCCCGTGAGCCAAGACGTCCGCTGATCTGATCCCGCAATGCGACGCTACTCATCGAAAAACGGGCTACATACCCTGACCGAGCTCAACATTACTCCGATGCTCGACTTGGTTTTCGTTTTGCTGATCATTTTTATGATCACCACGCCGCTCATCGAGAATAGCATAGACTTGGTTGTGCCCAAAAGCTCGACAGCTGCCGGCGCAGCAAATCCGTCCCAGACGTTAAATATATCGATTGATAAAAACAATATTCTCAAAATCAACAACGATGTCGTGACCGCAGCGGATCTCGAAGCTCGCCTTGCCATGCTCAAGGCTGATAAACCCGATACAGCCGTCGTGGTGCGCCCGCATTTCGAGCTTCCGATCCAGAAATTTATTTCTGTAATGGACATTCTCCAACGTGTCGGAATCACCAAGGTTGGCGTCATGACGCTCAAAGACGACGCCTCCGCCCCGGCCACTGCCCGCTGACATGGAAAATCCGCATTTCAGGCGGAACCTGATCGTCGTCTTCGCCCTTCACGTCCTGCTCATCGCTGGCATCCTCTATTTCACCAAGCGTGAAATCAAAAAACCACAAGGGGACATCACTTGGGTAAACCCCGGTTCCTTTGCCGCTGCAGCAGTCGCTGCTGGAGAGGCGCCTCAAGAAATCGAGGACGAGCCCGAGGCAACGCCAACGCCTAAGGCCACACCGGAGCCAACACCGGAGCCAACACCGGAGCCAACACCGGAGCCAACGCCGGAGCCAACGCCGGAGGCAACGCCGCAGCCAACGCCGCAGCCAACGCCGCAGCCAACACCGGAGAAATCAGACATCGTTGAGGCCACGCCAACGCCCAAACCCACTCCCACTCCGACGCCAAAACCCAAGGCGACGCCTAAGCCAACACCTAAACCGACGCCTAAGCCAACGGCTTCGCCTAAGCCAACGGCTTCGCCTAAGCCAACGGCTTCGCCTAAGCCAACGGCTTCGCCTAAGCCAACGG
>VFJO01000191.1 GCA_009886045.1 Verrucomicrobiota bacterium | reverse complement strand
GATGGACTGAATTGTCTTGGTGCTGCCGATGACAGAATATCTGTGCATGGAAGGAATTGAACCCGGCTTTTGGAGGTTCCTTGTAGCGGCTGTCTATGACTGCCGGATTTTATCCATCCAGTGGGAACGCGGAGGTTCTCCTCGGCCAGATGGTTCATCGAAGCCTACAGGGGCGCTGGCTCTCCTGACGATTCAAAAAGGTTGCAGCGAGCGTGGGTAAAAATTCAAAAAATCGGATAGGCTTGCAACATATGTGAATGTGCGGGCTCAGCCTTTTTTCATGCCAACAATTAATGCCCGACCCCTTTGGATTACCTTTGGCTTTGACAGTTTTTGCTTTGCTTTTAACAGTGCCAGCAGCATTTCCATTGAGTCCGAATTCTCAAAGAAGCCGCACTTGGTCATGGTGCATGACATCAAAGAGAACAATTTCCTCCTCAGTGACTTTGAAAATCAAGCGCCATCGCAAATCCAAACGAGCCTCATAGAAATGGGTCCCGTGAAGTTGCCGAAGTCCATACCCTGTGTGCAGATGCGGATCGACGCGCAATTCTGGCAAAGCAATCAAAATCTCTCCTATTCTTTGCTTTTGGGAACCAGAAAGACTCCGCCAAGTTTTTATGAAACGCCGGACCGCCCAGATTGGGACATGCTTTGGCATCAGTCGCGGTTGAGAGCATCTACCGCTTGCGATCCCGTATCACCAAGAAAAAGCAAAGTTCCTTCTTTCCGATCCCTTTCGATTTCTAAATCGAATGCCTCCAATCTCTTCATCGAGATTTCGGGATTAAAATGCAAATCGGCTTCCGTGACTTTCAGCAACGTCACAGCCGGACGCGAGCCGCGAAGGATCATCACCTCTTCGCCCTGCTCCACCGCCTCAATGAGAGAACTCAAATGTGTTTTAGCTTGTGAAATATTGACCAGTTTCATAGACCAAATATGAGGTTTGATTTTACTCTGTCAAGTCTCTATTCTCATGGTTTTATTCAGCCAGCCGCAGCTCGCTAAAGCGCATATTCCGATAAAAATACTTCCATGTCAATAATTAATGCCCGACCTCTTTGATCTTTGACGAAAACGGATTTTTAGACAGGATGACAGGATTTACAAGAGGGGGTTTTAGACAAGAATCTGCCTGCGCGCTTCGAGCTGACTGGCTCGGCTTTTTGGCAAAATCATTGACAGCAAAATGATGAGAAGATGGACTGAATTGTCTTGGTGCTGCCGATGACAGAATATCTGTGCATGGAAGGAATTGAACCCGGCTTTTGGAGGTTCGTTGTACCGGCTGTCTATGAGTGCCGGATTTTTGCCAGTTCAGGCGCTCGCAAAGCGCGACTACAGGGAACTGCACTTCCTTACCGACTCGTTTGATTCACCATGGACTGATGGCCGGTCATCATGCCGAAGACGCTTCCTTAGGAGGATGTTTCGTTGAACAAGATGTTTATGACGATGTTTTTGCCATCCACAAGCACCTGCAGGTTTTGTCAAAAATCACTTTTTCTTTTTCTTCCCGCCGGATTTCTTGACTGCAGAAGACTTGGATGCCGAGGATTTCTTGGAAGAACCGCCGCTGGGCTTCTTTGCAGAGGATTTGGCTCCGCCTTTTTTTGGTTTCTGGACTTGAGCAGGGCTGCCACCCCCGCTGGGTGGGGCTGGCACTCCGCCACCACCTCCACCACCTCCATTTTGCTGAGGAGGAGGCGCAACGGGCGAGGGTGTCGGTGTCGGCGTTGGCGTTGCTACCCTCAGAGCTGTTCCAAGAGCTCTATCGCCTCGACTGGTGGTAGAAAAGACATTGAGAGTATTTTTATCGACCAGGCTCGATTGTGACTGCTGGGAATAAATCTCCCCGTTGAGATTTGCAGTGATTGTGAGATTCATTGTGCGATTTTGGGAAACCCATGAGCCACTGAATGAAAAGTTGGCGCCTGGTTGAGTTCCCGGCAGGAATCCGCCTGATGTTTGCCCATTGTCGTAAAGATATTGAAATCCCTCCACCGCAGGCTGACCTGGTATTTCCACCTTGGTGGTAATGTAAAGACCACGCTGCCCATGGCGCGCATAAGTGGTTGTGAAATTTCCGGCGACTTTGAATCCACTTATGTAGACTGTTTGGGTGCCCTTCCAAGTGCCCATGACTTCATCGAGATATTCCGGCGAAGGGGTGGGGTCGGTGGAAGGGGCCAAGGCTTTTGCTGCCCTGAGTGCCGCAGTGTAATCGAGCACTGCCGGGTAAAGAAGTTTGCCATTCAGACCACTAACCGGCCTTGCCGTGGTGAGAATAAGATTTTTTACTTGCGCCGCAGTGAGGTTGGGGGCCTGTGAAAGGAGGGCTGCGGCCACTCCAGAAACAACAGGGGCAGAGAAGGATGTGCCTTGAGAATACCAAATACTGTCGGCAGCCCAAGCGGATTGGTCGAGAACAGTTACGCGTATGTTTTTGAATGTGAAAATACCGGAAGAGTATGTCCCCCAGCCGAAAAGATCGGCTTTAAAATAGAGATCCAACTTGCCAACCGTTCCATCAAAGGAAGAAATATCCCAGTTTAATGATCCATAGTTCCATCCAGGATAACAGATTATTCCAAGATAATTGGATTCGCTTGTTGAATCCAAAAAAGCCAAGCTAATATAGTCATCAGATCCCAAGGAACCACTGACATCAAACTCTACCCGCGCTCCAACTTCACCGCGCAAATTGACATCAGGCGAAGTTAAAAACATAGAAGAATTTGGAGCGTAATAACCGGCAAAGTAGGAATAAAAAGACCCGCGAGTGGATAGTCCCCACTCCCCTGTAAAGTTATCCCAAACCCAACCATAGCCGCTCATCGGAGAAGATTGCCACCCCTCAAAACCCGAGTTGAAATCCCACTCGTAAATGGTAAATCGCGGCACATCGCACCCTACAATGAACTGGCCGGGTGCTGCAATATCCACGGTGGAGCTTCCATAATTGGAAAAGACTGTTAAGGCATCGATCTCATCTGTCGCCGCCACGCTTAAAATGCAGTCTGAACTATAACTGGCAGGATATGTGGGTGTAGTATTATTGTTGTCCCCCAACCCATCACGGCCTCCGTTTCCGGCAGCACAAACAAGCAACATCCCGGCAGCTTGGCATTGGCCAACAGCCAATGATTCAAAGTAGCTGTAAGCCGAACCGCCCAGGCTTAAATTGACAACCTTGGCTCCAGTCAGACGCGCTTGGTCGAGTGCCGAAATCAATACGCTGGCATCCACAGAGGAGCCTTCGGCAATGAATCCTGCGTTGTCGAAGACTCTTATGGACAGAATCCGTGCATTTTCACAAATACCAGCAACCCCCTCACCCTCACCCGTATTGCCAGTAATGATCCCGGCGACCATCGTGCCATGGCCGGACTCGTCATTCGCATCGGCATCACCATCGGCGAAGTCCCACTCTCCTTGTTGCAGAAGGTATCCGAGAAGATGGCCGTGGGCCTTACTTACTCCGGAATCGATGACCGCTACCGTAACAAGATTGCGCCCAGTGAACTCATCACGCGCTGTATCCCAGCGAATCTGCGGCAGATACCATTGATATTTGTAAAACTCATCATCGGGAGTCGATTGCCTATTACGCAAATAATTCGGCTCCGCAAAGAAAACCAAATGGCTTTTCTTAATCGAATCAATGACCAACCAAGTATCAGGCCCAAAGAAACGGTAGTGGTAGACATCGATCGAAGAATGGTATTTGACCAACTCTAAATTCCATTCCGTTTCGGTAGCCTTGCGTTCCTCATCGCTCGTTTGAGGAAAGTATTTCACCATGACTTCGCCTTCCACAATAGCTACATCTGCACGAGCCTCAGGCATCGCTTGTAAGGCAAAAAGAGCCAGAACCAAGGCGAGGAGCGAGGCACGAAGTGAGTATTTCTTTTGCATACGAAGTGTGTGATTTGGCTGTGTCGAAAGGGAACTTCGAAATTGTCTAAGGGAAAATTTTGACGCTGTCGTCCGAGCGGCCTCGGATGCGGAAGACTTGGCCAGCCAAGTTTCCACGGAGGCGCAGAACGACGCACGAAACGGTAATTTTTTCACTTATTGTCTGCTGTGCAAGAAATTTTTCGAAGAAGATTTTTCCTTGAGAGGTATCGATCCGCGCCGAATTAGATTTGAGGAGGAGAACTTGCGATGGCATTTGACGCACTTCAAATCCGCGAATGGCGATATCCGACCAAGCGGGATTGGCATTGAAAAAGGCATCGAGAGCGGCTGAGGATGCGGCGAGGTCGACACCCTGCGGCAGAAGGATGGTCATGTCTTTGATGACAAGCTGCGGCATGGGGCGGAGTGGTCTGGATTTTTTTTGACAGAATTGACAGAGTTGACAGAATTGACAGAATTTTTACGCATTGGGAGCGGCTTCGCCGGAGAATTTCATCTTCGGTATTATCCGTGTTCATCCGAGGAATCAGTGGTTCAAATGATCAGCGCTTGGACATACGAGCAGGACTGGTTTGGATTTTTTGACAGAATCATTGATGACAGAATGATGGAGAAGTGGATCGGTGCTTTGCGACGCCGGGGAGTAGAAGTAAAAGAAACTTAACCATAATCGGGCATGGGGGCAGGTGCGACGGAACCAGAGCCGGACTGGTTTGGATTTTTTAAACCACAATCGAGCGCGGGGGCAGGCGCGAGATGGAGCGACCGAAGGGCGAGACGAGAGGGATCGAGCGAGTCAAATAAGACGAATTTTTACGCATTGGGAGCGGCTTCGCCGGAGAATTTCATCTTCGGTATTATCCGTGTTCATCCGAGGAATCAGTGGTTCAAAT
>VFJO01000012.1 GCA_009886045.1 Verrucomicrobiota bacterium | reverse complement strand
GCCACTGCCCGCTCAAAAATCCCCGAGCCATCACCCGCTCGCGCCTACCTGAGTAGTTACGTTTTTTCACGCTGGAAATTCAAGATTTCCCTTTTCGAATTGGGCGTGATGACGGTAACGAGTACAACTATCGAACTTCAGGTACGCAAAATAATTTGAGCCTTCAGGATAATGAACCATTCCAAGTTTCACGAAAGCACTGCTTCATTGAGAAGCAGGGGGATTCGTTTTACGTTAGAGATAATGGAAGCTCCTTAGGGACGATCGTGAATGGCGTTCCCATCGGAGTGAGGCATATCTCCCTAAGCGAGGCCCTCAAGCCTGGGGAAAACACACTCACCCTGGGGACAGCGCGCAGTTCCTTCAAGTTCTTGGTCGAAATCCTCTGATCAAAATTTAGTTTGTGATATCGCGGATCAGGCTTGGGCCATTGTAAACAAACCCTGTGTAGAGTTGAACCAGACTTGCCCCCGCTGCCAGTTTTTCCTGAGCATCCTGACCGCTTAGAATTCCGCCGGATGCAATGATTGGAAGATTCGTTGAGGTGCGCAGGATGCGCAGGACTTCCGTGGACCGCTGGCGGAGAGGTTTCCCGCTGAGGCCGCCCTGTTGGTCAGAGTCTTTCGACACGGAACTGTGATCCAATGTGGTATTGGTGGCGATGAGGCCTGCGAGGCGCTCTTCTTCGGCCAACGCGGCAATTTCTTGCAGGGCTTCATCCGGGAGATCGGGAGCAATTTTTACGAGAAGCGGCTTAATGTTATTTATGCGTTTGAGCGTGCGAATGATTTCCCGAAGCGCCTCGATATCCTGCAAGGCGCGCAGGTTTGGGGTGTTTGGTGAACTCACATTGATCACAAAGTAATCACCAAAAGGCAGGAGAAGTTTGTAGCTTGTCGCGTAGTCCGACGCAGCTTGTTCATTTGGGGTGATCTTCGATTTGCCGATGTTGATACCTACTGGCACGCGAGGCCATTTGCTGCTCGACTTAGCGCGCGCGAGCCGCCCTGCCACGGCGCTTGCTCCGGTATTGTTGAAGCCCATTCGGTTGATCAATGCTTCCTGTGAGGGATATCTGAAGCAACGCGGCTTTGGATTTCCAGGTTGGGCGAGCGCGGTGATCGTGCCGACTTCAACGAATCCAAATCCCAGTGCCTCCCACGCGCGAAGTGCGTTGGCATTTTTATCCATTCCGGCAGCAACACCCACGGGGTTCGGAAAAGTGAGGCCAAAGAGCTTTGTAGGCTTCTGTGGAGTGGATCCAAATGCCAAGCGTAGGAGAGGGCATGGAGTCAATCGTAAGCCAAGAATCGCTAGGTTGTGAGCAGCCTCGGCGGGCAGCATAAAAAACAGGGGTCGCAGAAGCTGGAGATACAAATTCACGTTACCCTATGACTAACCGCGTGGCGGGTCAGCCAAAAGAAAAATGCCGCCGCTGGGCTTGATCAAAGGGCATTTGCAAGATTTCCCGCGCCGGTTTTGATTTCGAGCGGTCGGTAGATAACAATGCCGAAGTGTTCGTCGGAACGTTTCAGGTAGTCAGAAATCCGACTGTCGAGGATAACCCGGCGTCCCTTGTCACGCCTAGATGTGGCGTGCATGAGGTGTGCGCCGTCTGCTTTGCGTACAGCGATGCCAACGTGTGAGGTGTAGGAGGAACTATCTGAGCAAGTGATCGCGATAATGTCTCCAGTTTGGATGTATTTTTCAATCGAGGCGACTCGCCTTTTCGGCACGTGATAGACGGGCAGTGCGGAGACGCTCTCTTGAATTCGCGCCATTTCAGGAAGGAGTGCCGGGTTGTTTTTAAGGTAGCGGTAGCTTTTCCATGAGCTTGTCATTTCGCGGATTTCCCGTTGAAGGGGCTCCCCCCCGAGATCGCGAGTCGGATTCACCGAAAGGCCTCGGGCTCCGTTGTCGGCAAAAACCTCTTCCAAGAAATGCATTCTCGAAAGATATCCTCCATCGCAGCGGCCATGACGGTAGCGCTCAAGCTCCACAAGCGCCAAAAGATCCTCTGGTTTGTAGTTGCCTTCTTTCAGACGCAGCATTCGGGCAAACGCCAGCGAGATTTCATAAAATGTCCAGCAATCAAGTCCGCGGAAATTGACAGATGGCGATTCGATTCGGTCATGAATTTCGAGCGTGTAGTTCACATAGGGCGTTCCGAGCAATGCCTTGCCCACCCTTGCAGTCCGCTCGCCAAGGGGAAGTGACGCCCAGCGTTCACGCTCCGCCTGATTGACAAGTTTGGAAAACTTTTCTCCGCCCTTAAAAACAACCTCCATTGGTAGGCGTTGTTCAAAGGTGGGGGGTGGTGAGGCGTTGACTGAAACGCAAACGGCAAGGAAAACCACTAGGCAGAGAAACTTCATGCACTCCAGACTCCGCAGGAAAAAGATTCTGTCAACCGGAGCTTGTGGATTCTTATGCGAATGGATGGCAAGCCCCCCTCTCATCACAAGACTGTGAATGGCGGCTTTAAGGCGGTTCCTTCGCTCGACAAAGAATCTATGTAAGCACCGACTGCAATTCAAGATTTGGAAAATCTTGGCTTATTTAGGCTTTTGGGCTTATGACTCTGCGACAGACGTCATAAAATTTTGATACAAATGGATTCCCGTGAAAAAATAGCGAAGCACAAAATACTGCCCCCGCAGAAATCCAAAGTTTTTGGAACCAACGCTAACAAATCAGAGGAATCTTCGATTTGGGTTCCGTCATCCTTTGAAATCAAAAAAAGGGAATCCGAATCGGGGCACGGGCATTCGTACAAGTCCCATAAGGCATCGTTCACACCTAGAAACCCACCCACTGAAGATTCGGTTCAGCCATCTGAGACGATTGAGGAGCCGAACCACTCCAGAGCTAATTTACCGGGGCGAAATTTCCTGCCCGAAAAGACCCATAAAAAGGAGCGCCTTGCTTTTACTCTTCTAGCTGTTGCAGGAGTGTTGGTTGTTATTGGTGTTGCCTCTTGGGTATCTTACCAGCAGGGGGTTACGTATACCATCAATCGTCTCGCCGAGTTGCAAAAGGCACTGCCCACCCCGATCCCCGCAGAGCTAGAAAAAAATATAAATTCGGCGTTAAAATCTTATGCTCATGGAAATGCCACTGAAGCCACAAGCGAGTTGGAGGCGCTCTACAAAAGAAATCAAACCATACCTTCGACTTCTTTTTTATTGGCTCTCACGGCGTTGCAGTCTGGCAATCTAAAATTGGCACAACAAATGGTTGATGAATCTCTTTCAAAAGCTGAAAAAGTCTCGGATTCATTAGCCCTTAAAGCGGCGATAGAAATGGAATTAGCTGGACGAGGGGGGATGGGAGACCCAAAAGTGCGGGCAGAAAGCTTGCTCCGATCAGCCATGGCGGCCGATATTTCCAATCCCCGCCCATATATCGAACTCGGGTCCCTTCTTCGATTTCAGGGCAGGAACGACGAGGCTCGCAAATTGTTTGAAGGAGCCAAGGTGCGGCTCAACCCAGTGGAAGGACATCCATTGGTCAACACTTCCTTGGCTCTCCTTGATCTCCAACAGATGTCAAATTCCAAACTCCCCTCCGATTTGAATCCTGATAAAGACACCGTTTCCTTAATTTCTGCTGCCTACGTCGCTATGCGGAAAAACGACATTCCTGCTCTCAAGGCCCTTCTCGCCAAGGCTAGGGACAGGCTATCAACCCCTCTCTACGAGTATCTCATAAATGACCCAGCTTTAAAGGTTTTCACAAAAAATCCAGAGCTCTCTAAGTACTTTTAAAGATTCTTCGTAACTGCTCAGGTAGCCCTCGTCACCATTTTTTCTAAAAAGAACCGGATATTTTTAGCTGGACTCACTTTGAGAAAGGCTCTATTTTGCATCTATGGCAAGCGTC
>VFJO01000070.1 GCA_009886045.1 Verrucomicrobiota bacterium | reverse complement strand
CTTGCCCAAGGAACTCATGTGGTCGCGGAGGACTCCTTTGACACTGGATCCTGGGATGATGGGGAAGCCGGTGTGGCGTTCGCGTTGGATGGGTTGGTCGATGGCTCCGACGCTGGATCCGGCTCCGACATGGAGCGGGGTGCGCGTGAAGAGATAGAGGATTTTGGTGTGCATGGTTGGTTGGATTGGGTGAGTGGTTGGTTACCAAATGGTTTTTATGCCCGGATAGGAGGCGATAAGTCGGTCCGAAGTGAGTATGGCAATGCCAAGCCTGCGGGAGGTGGCGATGAGAACACGGTCGAAAGGGTCGCGGTGAATGAGCGGAAGCTCGGCGGCTTCGCAGAGGAGGGCGGCATCAAGTCCACCTGAAGAGACTTGGAGATTGTGGCGTTTGCAGATGGACTGGACCCACTCCAAGGTTGCCAAGGGTAGGTCGAGTTTGCCGTTCTGCCTCTTGATGGCGAGTTCCCATGGGACAATCGGCGAGATGATCGCCTCGGGAGCGGAATGCAACGCGGAGGCGGCGTCCGCAGGCAGATTGCCTTGGGAGATTGCCAAAATGGCACAGGTATCAAGAAGAATATTCACAAAATTCCATTAGGAAACTCTTCTTTGGCAAGAGGTTCATCTGGGTCGTAGCCGATCGCAAGTGTCGGCGCCAAGGCAGGGTCGGGGGTGAGGTCACGGAGGGCAGGTCTGGTGGAAATCGGGACGATTCTGGCCTTGGGCCTGCCATTCGAGCACAGAACGACTTCTTCGCCGTTGGTGGCTGCCAGAACCAGCTTGGAGAGTTGGCTTTTTGCTTCGTGCATATTAACAGTGATCATACATTAGCTAATTTAGCTATTTTTGGTAAATCTGCAAGTCACCACGGTGTGCAAATACCGAGTCCGAGGCCCTTTTCGCCAAGGAGTGTGCTGCGGCGGTGGAAGTTCGGCGAAGCGTGCCAGTTCAGGGTGGAAGCGAGCTTTTGAGCCTCCTCAGGGGAGTCGGCCTCAAAGTAGTAAACCGATCCGGCTGGAACGGCGAGCATTGTGGCGCGCGGACCGCGGTTGTCTATGTGGCCCGCGTCTTTGGCGGCTTCAATGCGTTCGGACCATCCGGAGAGCGCAACGGCACGGGGCACGCAGGCAGCGACGAGTCTGGCTCCGATGGGCTTGCCCTCGGTAACGCCCGAGCGCTTCGCCTTGTTTTTTCCGGGGCCGTCGAGGAGTTGGACGTGGCCTTGGGCATCGATCCAACTCGGAAGCCAGCCGCCGGGGTGGGCTCCGATAGCGGGAAAGATTGCCGGTGTGAGAAGAATCCACTTGAGGCGTGTGCCTGTGATAGTTGCGCCCGTCGGAAGAATGTCGGTGGCTGGAGCAGTGCTGGCTTTCACGGTGCAGGAGCGAAGCTGGCCCCCGATGAGAATCGCGGAGTCGCTTGCAAATAGGCGGTCGATGCACTCGAGAGGCGGGCCCTCATTTTGCTTGGTCGGTAGAGCGGCGAAGAAGCCTGCCGAGACGCCTTCGCGGAGGCGGAGGTATTCGGCCGAGTAAATGCCTTCGCCATCCTGGGTCTGGCGCTCAGGGTCGATGCGGATACCGGTCTGCCACTCGCCATCGTAGAGATCGGACTGGGTTTTCGACTCGCTCTCGGCGGGTTGCTTTCCAGCGAGATAGGAGTCAAACGCCGCCTTTGTCCACCATGGTTTGGCTTCTGCTTTGCTCGGTTTGCAAGGATTTGCCAAGGAGTGGGTGAGTGGGGAAGGCAGATTTGAACAGCCCTGCAAGAGTTCTGGTTTCAGCGGGGCACCTTGGGTGCCATCCTCTCGCCAATCGGCTGGGCGGGGGAACAGCCATTTGCCGTTGTCGACAGGGAAGATGCCAGCGGTGGCGAGTCCGCCAAAGCGCTGGGTGCGGTTTTCGGGTGCGAAATCGCGGCGCTTGGAGACGCCTTCGCAGTGGGTGTGCTCCCAGGGTTGTGGGGTTGGAAATGCTCGGTGCAGCGCTGCGTGGATGGCGTCGAAGATGAGGGGCGAATCCGGCCACCGGGCTCCGTGGCCGCCGATGTCGATGGGCCGAGCGTCGCGGATGAAAAGGAGGTCGGAGGGCTCGAAGGTGTAAGTTTTCATCGTTCGTCTCCTTGGCGGGCGAGGAAGGCTTCCATGGCAAAGAGGGAGCAAAAGTCGTTGAGAGTGCCTCCGGTTTTTATAAGATCGACGAGATAGGCACTGAAGTGATCTCGGAGTGTGTCTTTGCAAAAATCCTGCCCTTCCGCACTTTTCTCGGTGTTTTGTTTCACGATCCACTCGAGTTCCTTCTCTGCGATTTGCTGGAGGTCTGTGGTGAGTTTATCTCCCGCCTCGTAAACCGAAAGCATGGAGCAAACGCGGTAGGGGAACTTGCCGCTGATGGGCATGATTTTTTTAGGCTTATCGACCGGTGCTCGATAATGCTGGGCAAAGTAATTTGAGAGTTTAAAGGCGGGTGAACCGAATTTCGCGCCCCAGTGCACCTGCTCGCCGCTGCGTTTAAAGAGGCGGATCGAGAGGGCATCGCGGTCCAATGAATTCTTGGCGTGCTTCTCGGCTTTTTGTGCCTCTTGGATCATGTCTTGGAGAGGTTCCTTGATATGGCCGATGGCTATACCGACGGAGACGGTGGCACTGGGACCGGGCACGAGAAGATTCCAAGATGGCTCGGAGGGTTTGCAGTTTTCCAAACGAACAAATCCCTGCGGTGCGATTTTAAAATCCTCACAATAGTCTTTCTCGAGCGTGGGGTCGCCTTGGAATGCCTTGCGCAAACCGATGGCGCAGGCGATGGCTTCATCAGCAGGGAGGATGGCAAGCACATCGTCGCCGCCCGAGTAAACGAGACGACCGCCGTGATGCTCGACAATGCGGCGAGCGCAGTGCAGGCCAAAGTTCGCCAGCGCTTCGCTGAATTGGAGATGGTAACCGGGCGAGAGCGGGCGGTGGCCATCAAGCCACTCTCTGGATTCGCGTGGCATTTTAGCTTCGAACCATTTTACGGATTCATCCGTGATGACCTCGCGAACCCTCGGTGTTTTTTCGCCGGAGAGCCATTTGCCAATCTCATCGCCGTCAAGAGCGAGCACTGCGTAGTATTTGTCGGGTTTGGATTTGACGCTCCCATGCAAACTGCGAAGTGCGGCCAGCGCAGAGTCACGGATTGCTAACTCATCGGCATTCAATTCCTTCAAGTTTTCCCAAAAGGAGGCGTGAAAAATGGAAGCGTCCACTTTGTTCAGCCACTTCGATTCATCCGCTGGAAGATTGCTGGCATCGAATTCCAGAAGGGTTTGGGCGTTTTCAACAGAATTTTTGAACGCTAAAAAATCATTCCAAGGGGAGGTGCCTCTTGCGATGGCCTGCAGCGCACGATTCCGCCATGGTTCTGCCGCAATCGAAGGCACCGATGGGAAAGCGAATTCCTTTTTATCAAAGCCTCGCTTTGCTGTGAGATGAGCCAAGTGCCAAATGCGTTTGATAAGGTTTGGCGCGCCGAGAGGTTGCCTGTGGCGGAAGAGGTGGCCGATCTCTCTCGATTGGCCGGCCTGCTTAAGCCATTCATCAAAAACGACGGCCTCTTCTTTGCCGCTGAAGGCGTCTTTCACGAACTTGTTCTCGCCCTTCCAAGCGTCGAATTCCCGCGTTTGGCGGCGGGCGTCGAGTTGGTATTGGCAGAGTTGATAGTGCGCGCTCCAGGCCCAACCGGCGTCGAGCTTACCGTTTTTGAAGCAGCGGTCATCTCTGTCTTCCTTGCGCTCATCTCCTTGAAATGCCATCGCAACGGTTTTTGCCGCGTGGATGGTAGCACCGGAACCGCTTGGAATTTGTGACAGCGCGGACAGCGCGGCCTCGGCATCCGACCATGGCAGGACTTGCCAGTGAATACGCCATTGGTTGGAAATCTGGGCTCTCCAAAGTTCCAAAGCAGTTCCCTCGATCGGGTGGCCTTTATCCTTCAGCCATGCGAGGCAACTCTCAGCGATATTGGTCCATTCCTTTTCAAACGCTGAGCAGATTTTTTCCTGCACATGGAAATCCGATGGAACAATTGCGAGAAAGCGGTTGGGGAAGCCTGGGGTGAGCGGGAGGCGTTGGTTTTCCGCCAGATTGAGGCTATTCCAAAAATGATCCGACTCGGTGCCATCCGTTGTCGTGAATTTGGCGGCTTCGAGGCGCGTGCGTTCCAGCCAGTCGTAGAGAGGTTGGCCTCGCAGGGATGGAAAAATGACGGTGTCCGGTCCGAGTTCGTCGGCACAAGCTTTCATCGCATGGGCCATGAGCCAGGAGAGAAGAAAACTTCCGCTCCAGAGGTCTCGCGTGCTCTGGGCTTGCGCAATGAATTCCTGAACCGGTCCAATTTGGAAAATGAGAAATGCGGGAGCCAGGTCGCCAGAGTCCGCTCGCGTGGCCTCGATCGCACTCACAACCGAGCAATGGTTCCATATCGAGGTATCGGGAATGCGCGTGTCCGCAGGCAGGTAAGCAAGATTGCCTGCATTGTGGTTTTGACCACTGTGGTGGGTGACAGAGTAGTGAAGCCAAAGCCGCCATAAGTTCCAAAAAGTTGATTGGTCATCCGACACAGATTGAAATGCAGGAATTGAGTCCGAGATGATTTTTTCCCCATCGGCTTGGGATGGAAAATCCAACGCGCTCAGGGAGCATTTTTTGCCGGCGAGAGGATGAAAAAATTGAACGCCCCCGCCAAGCGAAGTTCCTGAACGGCCTCTCGGCGCAATAAAACGGTCGGCCGCCGCTGCGCACCAGTCAGCCTGCTTTTGTTTCCATTCGCCCAGAAGCCCGAGCGCCTGGAGGTAGGAAGACGCTTTCCTCTCGTGCTCAGGACTGTAATCGTATGGTTTTTCGGGTGGGTCGTGGAGGAATGAGAGAATTTTGCGTTGCCAGAAAGTCACGCCGCGAATCCTCTGGCAAGGCATGGAATCCGCGAAATACAAGACGTCTGGGGAGGTCTTCCTAATCCTTTTGATCGGTCTAAAAGTTTTTTTATGAGTGTTGCTGTTTCTGCAACAAGGGATCGGTATAACTGAACGAGGAGCAGTTTTTCGATAAAAACAAAATAAATTTCTCCAAAACCGAAATTTTTCAAAGCAACAAACCATGAATATTCTTTTACAAAAAACAGACTCCTTGGCCTCTCAAGTGGCAGAAGTTTTGCTCAAGGATGGCGGCTTTGACTTGAGCCGGGTCGAGGTGTGGATTCCGACAGCGGGGGCGGGGCGGAGGATTCGGCGGGCTTTGGCTGAGCAGGGCGTTCTGTCGCCGCGTTTCACTCAACCGATGCGGGCGCTCTTGCCAGGTGGCGTGCGGATCGCGGAGAGGTTCGAACGCGAGGGGGCTTGGGCGCTGGCTTTGAAAAAGATGGGAGAGGCTTTTCTGCAGCCGCTTTTTGGGGATGCGAGGTTGGATTCTGATGCGGCGCGACTGAAAAGCGGGGGTGTTTTGTGCGATCTCTGTGATCTTCTGGCGGAGGCGGGATGGCGTCCCTCGGATGCCCATGTCTTCGAGGTCTGTGGTGAGGACGCGGCGCGTTGGGAGGTCCTTGCTAAGGTTTACCAATCCTACCTCACTCTTCTAAACGCCTGCGAACTCACCGACCCGAACGAGGCCCGCTTCGCGGAAATGGCATCGCCTTCGCAAGTGGCGGGATTGGATCGGTTAGTTATCGCTTGTATTCCCGACCTGCCTCTGGTCGCGCAGCGATATGCCGCGGCGCTTGAAAAACTGGGTGTGAAGGTGGAAGTGTTGCTTTGGTTTCCGGGTGAGTTGAGCGGGGGGTTCGATGCCTGGGGGCGGCCGATTCCTGAGGAATGGGCCGACTGCCGGGTGTCGCTGGACCCCACTCAAATAGCGGTTCTGCGCTCACCGGAGGACGAGGCACGGCGGGCCTTGGATTTCGTGGCGGCTGCACGGAATCTGGGTGACTACGCACTTGTTCTGGCGGATCCGACGCTGGGTAGCTCATTTTGCACGGAAGTGGAGTTACGCGCGGGGAGTGCGTTTTTGCCGGATGGCGCTCGACTGGACTTGATGGAAGCGGGCGTCATCGCACTGGAGTGGCCGCGTTTTCAATCCACGGGCGAGTTGCGAATTCTGCGCCGTTTGCTGGAGTTGCCGCGCTTCAGTCGTGTGTTGAGGGGTGTTTCGGATTTGAAGTCCGACGAGGCTCTGGCGGCGTGCGACTTCCTTATCGGCGAGGCGGTGCTTTCTGATCTGGATCAGGCCAAGGCATTCGCTGAAGTGGAGTTCGATCCCGAGAAGAAAAAGCGCCGTGCCCAATCGATGGTCCTCCTCAAGTTGGTGGAGGAACTCCTACCAGCGACTGTGCCGGACTTGCTCGCCAAGGCATGGGCATCAGGCGGGGAGGGCTTGGAAGCCGCGCGCCATGTTGTGAGGCTCCACGACGCGATCTCCGTATCGCCGATTTACGCTGCCGGCGGTTCAAGCTCGAGCGTTGACAAGTCCTCAGCTGAAAATGCATTCGCCCGCGCGTTGAAATCCGAGCCTGTCTTTGACTCATCCGCTTCCGGCGATGTCGAGTTGTCGGGATGGCTCGAAGCGCCTTGGATCGAGGCTGCTCGCCTGTCTCTCTGCGGGTGTGTGGAGGGATGCTTGCCCTCCTCGGTGAATGGTCATCCCTTCCTTCCCGATTCAAAAAGGCGGCCGCTTGGCCTTGTCGACAACGCTTCGAGGTTCGCCCGCGACGCCTACCTTTTCCAGTGTCTCTTGCTCACCCGCTCGAAAGAAGAATTCCGAGCCTCTTTCAGCCGCTTTGATGCGGAGGGCAGTCCCGCGCTGCCTTCCAGTCTCTTCTTGCGTTGTGGCGAGGATGCACTTCCAGAGCGGGTTTTAGAGCTGTTTGGCGATTTGCCAAGCGGTGAAAACCGTGCTCGGCGGGTTAACAGCTGGAAGTGGAATCTACCTGAGAGACAGCGCCAGAAGGTCGTGAAAATTAGCCCAACGGATTTTTCAGACTACTTGGCCTGTCCGTTCCGCTTCTATCTCAAGAAGGTTCTCAAGCTCGATGTGTTCATCTCAGATGCCCGTGAAATGGATGCCAAAAACTTCGGAATTCTTGTCCATGAAGCACTCGAGAAATTTGGGAATGCCAACCGGAACGAGTCGAATCCAACCGCGATCGAGCGACTGGTGCTTGGTCATCTCGACGCCTCGGTCCACCAACTCTTTGGCCCCTCGCCATCGCCGGCCGTGCGGGTTCAAGTCGAGGCGGCCAGAGTGCGATTGAAGGGCTTTGCGCGCTTGCAAGCCGAACAGTATGCGGCAGGATGGCGGATCGTTTCCGTCGAACGAAAACTCGAGTCCGAAGGGGAAGACCCACTTGATATCGGGCCCCTTAAACTTTCGGGAAAAATCGACCGCATCGAGTGCAATGAAAATAGCGGCGCCTGGCGTGTGTTGGATTACAAAACCTATGCAAAAGCGGATTCGCCCGCGAAGAAGCATTTCGGCTCGACGCTCTCGGCCGAGTGGCTGCCCGAAGCGGTTTTCACCTGCAATAGCCCCAGAGGCCCAAAACCAAAGCGCTGGAAGGAACTGCAGCTCCCACTTTATGCAAAAATCCTGCGCCATTGGCATGGAACTGAGATTGGTGACTCACCCGTTCACACGGGATACTTTGTGCTCTCCGCCGAGCCTGCTGCAACCGCCATTCAGGAGTTCACGGAACTCGATGTGGAAGTCATGAACTCGGCGATGGCCTGTGCGGAAAGAACCGCAGCACTCGTGAACAATGGCAACTTCTGGCCCCCGCAGCCATTGAAAACCTCGTGGGTCGATCCTTTCGAGGCCCTCTTTCTCAATGGAAACCCCGAAGCCTGTATCGCCCCTGAAACCATCGCCTTTTTGAAGGGAAACCAATGACTAATCAACGACTCATCGCCAATGCCGGTAGCGGCAAAACCTACGCGCTCACCACGCGCATGATCCAGCTCCTCGCCCAAGATGTCCGGCCAGACAAGATCGCCGCACTCACATTCACCCGCAAATCCGCCGGCGAATTCCTTTCGGCCGTCTTCAATCGTTTGGCCGAGGCTGCGAAGGATCCTAAAAAACTGGCCGATCTTCAAAAGGAGGATGGGCTTGCGGACCTCGACGCCGGGCGCTGCCGCGCCATGCTCACGAAGCTTGCCCTGCATATCGGTCGTCTCGGTATGGGAACAATCGACAGCCTCTTCGCCCGCATCGCCCGCGCCTTCCCGCTCGAGTCCGGACTCGCCGAGGACTTCGCCATGGCCGGCGAGGCCGAAATTTTATCAGCTCGCGAGAGAACTCTGGCCGCCCTCTTCGCCAACGAATCCTCCGCCTCGCTCTCAGATTTCATCGACCTCCTCCGCCGCATCAATCGAACGCATGGCGAGCGTGATGTCTTCAAAAACCTCCTGAAAGAAACAAAAAATCTCCACGCAAAATTCCTCGCAACCCCGCAGGGAAGCACTTGGGGGGATGCGGATGTGATCTGGGAGGATGGCTGCGCCATATTGAATTCAAACCATGATCTTCGCGCTTGCGCGTCTGGATTCCGCGCCCAAATGCAAATCACAAGTCCCGATCTGGCCGACGAGCATCGGAAAAAATGGTTATCCTGGCTGGACGAAACAGCATCCTGGACCAACGGAACGATGGCATCCGCCTCCTTGAAGGAGTTTTTTAAGAAACTTCAGTCTCTCAAAGATGAGGCGAAAACAGGGCGTCAAATCATCGCCAACGGACAGGGAAGTCCAAAAAATGGGAGAGTTTATTTTGATGAGGATCTTCTGGTTCTCCGGCAACAAATCATCGATGGAATCCTGAAACAGGAGTTCGAATCCCTGCTTCAGCGCAGTCGCTCGCTCCACGCGCTTATGCAGAAGTTTGAGGAATCCTACGCTGCGCTCGTTCGCTCGGCAGGCCTGGTCACATTTGGCGACATCACGGACTCGCTGGCGCGAAAGGCTGCAGACGAGTCTTGGCGCCTGTCCGCAGGCTACCGCATCGACCAGAAGTTCGACCACTGGTTACTCGATGAATTTCAAGACACCAGCCGGCCGCAGTGGAAAATCCTCGAGACATTCATCGAGGAAGTTCTCACGAACCCCGAAGGTAACCGCGGCTTTTTCTATGTCGGTGATACCAAGCAGGCGATCTACTCGTGGCGGGGCGGGGACCCCAATCTGTTCTTTGAGATTTTTGATGAGTTCAAAAGCAAAGGATACCCCATCGAAGACGCTCCGCCCTTGAGAGAGTCTTACCGCTCGTGCCAGGCGATTTTGGATTTTGTGAACAAGGTTTTCGGCGATCTCGACAGGGTCAAATCCGACCTCGAAATCCCCGACGCCATCATTAAGAAGTGGGCCAGCGCTTGGACCGAACACATCGTCTCTCCGAAAACCTGCGATCTCGACGGCTATGCCGAGTGGGTATCCATCCCAAAAAATGCCGGCGATGATGACGAGGAAGGCGACGCGCCCGATCGAAAGATTCTTCAAATCCTCGAAGCGACCGAGCCATGGAAGCGTGGTCTTTCGTGCGCCGTCCTGAAGCGCGACAACAAAGCCGTCGCGACCCTCGCCTCGTTGTTGCAGTCGAAGGGTATTCCTGTCGCAGTCGAAGGGAAAACTAACCCCTGCGTGGACAATCCGCTCGGTGCCGCATTCATAGCCGCGCTGCGCCTATGTGCTTCGCCCGACGACAAGATCGCCGCCGCTATTGTGCACGGCTTCCCTGCGACCCTGGCATGGGGTGTCGGCGATGGATGGAAATTCCGCAGGGAAACTCTTGCCAGCGTCGCGCAGTCGGGATTTGCGTCGACAATCCGCCAATGGGCCGATGCCTCGGATATCGCCAACGAACCCTTTTTAAAAGAACGCGCCGCCGCATTCCTCCTCGCCGCCGAAGAATTCGATTCCTGCCGAAAATCCTCGGATGGAATACCCGATTTTCTTCGTTTTGTTGAAAATCGCCAAACCCAAGAAAACGAGGCCTCAGGCGTCGTCAGGATCATGAATGTGCATCAATCCAAAGGGCTCGGATTCGACATGGTCATCGTCAGCGGCCTCGACAAAAAAGGCGGCGGCAATGATAGCACAAACCTCGCACTTGGTCCCTCTGCCAGCGAAGTAAAATGGGGAGTTCTCATGCCAGGGAAGGAATTGGCCGTTCACGACTCCCTACTCGACGCCCAACTCAAAATCGAAGAAGCCGATCACAAGTTCGGCGAAATTTGCACGGCCTATGTTGCTCTCACCCGCGCCAAAAAAGCCCTGTATGTTCTGACCAACGAACTCGGTGCCAAACCAACGGCAAAAAATTTCGCACGCCATCTTCTCCTGCAATTTGGTGCCGACTCGGCCCCGATCGGAAATGCCAACTGGTATCAGAGCCACACGCTCGAAGCGCTCGCTACCGATCCGGTCGCCTCCTCCTCCCATCCGTTTTGCCAGCCTCTTCAAGGGACTCCCAAACCGGCTTCGCCATCCTCGTTCAAAGCCCAAGCAGCGGAGGTGAGGGGATTTGTCAGCCTATCGCAAGAAGCTGCCGCGCTCGGAACCGAGGTGCATGAAGCCCTAGCCAACATTGAATGGTTCGAGTCTGGCACCCACTTGTGCGAGAATATTTCGCAACAAGCAGAAAAACTCGTGCGTGGCTTTTGGGAAAAACCGATTGCTCAAGAGGTGTTCACCAAGCCGGACCAACCTCACAACCTTTGGCGCGAGCGGGCCTTCGATGTCACGCTTGACGGTCAATGGGTCAGCGGCGTCTTCGATCGAGTCTTAGTCTATCTTTCCGAAGTTGGTAAGCCCAACTCCGCAATTATTTACGACTTCAAAACCGACCACGGCAGCCCAACCGAAATTGAGGAGCGCTATGCAGGTCAGATGGAAGTTTATCTCAAAGCCGTCTGTGGATTGCTCGAACTTGCGCCTGACTGCGTGAAATCCCAAATCCTCTGCGTGCGCTAAACGGGTTTAAAAAAAACCGCAGGCCATGACCGCCATCAACTACCCGTTAACCGCCATCAAGCGAGCCATCGAGTCCTGCAAGACTAAGGGTTACCAAGTCGGGTATCATCTTCGTGGCGTCACGAAAATGATCACCCTCGGGAAGGGAAAGCCGACGAAAAGAAGCTGGAAAAGCAGGCCGGCCGTTCACCGAATCCGCCACCGCAAGTATGAAAGTCGCAAGAGTCATTCAAAATCCGCCATCCCCCAATAGCTATCAATCCTCCGTCTTTCACTATCCGTGATCAGTCATCTGCCCATGCATAATTATCCTGCCATTTTGAAAAAAATCCTCGCCGATTACAGCCTGCCGGTGCACGGCGACCACGGCATCCTCCACTGGGCGCGCGTCCAAGAAAACGCCATGCGCGTCAAAGGTCAAAGGGGTCAGGCATGAATTCTTGACATGATTTCCTGTTCCACGCCAGCAAGCTTGGCATCTGTTTTCAGCAGCTCTCGATGCCGCTTGATGCTGCGGCACACGCCAGCTCGAACCCCCATGCGCAGTCTCTCGCTGATCCAATCCAGCGCCACCGTCGTCTCCCGGTGGATGAGTGAAGCGATCAGAGCCTTTCTCTCATCGCCTTTCGGCAGAGCACCCAAGTCCTCATCCCTCCATCCAAAATACCCGCACCCCGCAGTGGCCAAGCTCTCCGCCACCGCATGCCCGTGATCCTTGATCTCCGGCCCGTGGTATCCATTCGCACTCCGCCTCCTGCCTTCCTCCAGCTTGGTCTTGAGTTTTGCCATCAGACTTTCCCGAAAGGCCTGCGAACCAAAAAACCAAACCCGCCTCAGTGCTGCATGCACCGACAACTCCGGTCGCCTTTGTTCCGAGGAAAAAACCAACCCCGCCTGCGTCGGGTTGCCCCAATCCACACTCCGCTCCAGTCCCAGCAAAAAATCCTTCCGCCCCTCCGCATCATCCCGACACCCCGCCACCTGAAAACCCATCGCCGTCTCCAAAAACTCCGGACGCTCCCACTGACCCCTTCTCTCCTGGAAGGCTTTCTCCCGCTGCAAAAGCCGCCGAACTTTCAACTCGTCGCCGATGAACTCGAACGTCTTTGTGGATTCCAACGATCTCGCTCCACCGTGGAGGCTTACGTCAAAACGCACCTCCCGCACCTCGTCCCCAGGGCCGTGCGCAAGCCGCGCAT
>VFJO01000219.1 GCA_009886045.1 Verrucomicrobiota bacterium | reverse complement strand
CCGAGATGCTCACGCGTCTTGTGCCAACGGCTCACCAAGTTCGAGTTTATGATCTTCCCAGCCTTTTTGCCGGTAAGCTCCATGCCGTGCTCTGCAGGAATTGGAAGAGCCGCGTCAAGGGCCGCGATTTCTACGATCTCATATGGTACGTCGGTCGCCGTGTTCCTCTGAACCTCGCTCATCTCGAAGCCCGTATGCGGCAGTCGGAAGATTGGCCGCATGAAACTCCGCTTGATGTGGCGGGACTCAGGAAGTGCTTGGAGGAACGATTTGCCGCGATCGACTTTGATCAGGCGAAAGAGGACGTGGCACCTTTTCTCAAAGATCCCCGCGAACTCAGCCTGTGGGCCTTCGGTTTTTTTATGGAGTTGATTCCACAAATCGAAACAAGCTAGGGATGAAACAAAATCACCCCGGTCATCAGGGTTACAGTTTCATTTCCGAGTTGCTGAGGGCGGCTTGAGGTTGCTGTTACCGTGATACCGGATTCTCCGGGCCATGTGTTATGCGGCTCCGCAAGGTCGGAATTGGGGAATAATACCAACTTTCAAAACTTTTCCGCCGATGCTTCAGCATCGCGCTGCGCCACATGCGATCATCTTCACAGGCAGGTAGCTGCTGAGAAGTAGATGGCGTGCTTCGTAAAGGCGGATTTGCAGCAATTCCACCATCGTCGTGCACCCGCATAGTTTCCTTTTTCCTGCACTTTCCAACTTCAACTGGCGTGACAAACCGTGACAGCGATTGTTCCATTTTATGCCTTCCTGTTCCTGCATCTTGAGAAGTAGAGATGAATACACTGGAATAAAATTGCATATAGTTGAATGATAAATACATATAAAACCCACTCATAACCTGAAGGTCAGAGGTTCAAATCCTCTCCCCGCAACCAATTTCTCAAATCTCCCTAATGCCTTTTGGGCCTGATTCTGATTGATTGCTGAACTCTCAAATTGAGGCTTTGCATTTCACGCTGGCCGTATGACCCTCTCCCATCTTGATTGATAAATTTATCGCCCTCTTCTGGAGTCCGAAGTCCGATACCTACGCAAAGCGGATTTGGTTGCTCTTTTTTGCCATTGTTGTCGTGTTGGCTTTTTTTCAACCGGCGCAACGAAATATCACGCACCATTACAGCCGAGCTGCTTACAATTGGTGGAACTCCGAGAACATGTACTCGCTGAAAGGGCAGGGGTTTCTCTACTTTCCTCAGTCGGTCCTCATCTACACGCCCTTTGCTTGGCAGGAATTCCCAAAAAACCTGAAGAAATTTAATAAGGAGCCACTTAGTCAAACCCTGCTGCCAACGCTGGGGCTCCGCCTTGGCGAGGTTTTTTATCGCGCTTTTTCATTGGGGCTTTTTGGGTGGGCGATCTGGCGGATGTGCCGCTTTTTCCAAGTTGGCGCGGGAGCCTCGAGTCTTTTTTGCATTGTAACGGTACTTGCCTTGCCCGCATCACTCACGGCTGGGCGAAATGGTCAATTTAATATGCTGCTGGCGGCGTCGATGATTTTTGCTGCCCTCTGTGTCTCGGAAAAGCGCTGGTGGGCGGTTACTGCCTGGCTGTTTTTCGGCGTGATTGCCAAGCCCCTGGGATTGGTTCCTCTGCTCTTACTTGGCGCTCTCTATCGTCCACTCTGGGGGAGGCTCCCTGTCGGTCTCCTTATTTTCGCCGCCATTTCGTTTGTTCATTACGATCCGAACTACGTTTTAGATCAATGGAACATGTGCATCAAACAGGTCACAGTCGCCAGCATTCCTCCGGGCAATAACTTCGATGACATTGCGGCTATGTTTCGCACATTTGGATTTGATCTTCCTGACAAGAAGTGGTTCCCGATTCGCGCTGGATTTGCCTTGATCACACTTGGCTTGGCTTGGCGCTTTAAAAGAATCTCCGCCGAGCAACTAGCTCCATTTCTCGTTATGGCACTCGCCGCAGCTTATCTCATGGTGTTTAATCCCCGCACAGAAACGGTTTCTTACATCATCGTTGCACCTTACGCAGCACTCTTTGCCGCGTTTTTCTTTCGTGAAAAATTTTTCACTCCTCTGGCATGGGCGCTTGTTTTTCTCTGCATAGGTTTTGGTTCTGATTGCTATGGAGATATTTACAAGATAACTCGGATATGGTTTAAGCCGCTTTTGGCTAGTATCTTTTTCGTGATTCTTGCCTATTGGGCGGTAAAAAAATCGAGTTCAGTGGGATTATTCCTAACCAGTGCCAATGGAGCAAAGACGCTCTAAAAATCTTTTCTTTTAAAAATTCCAGATAAGAATTTCTTCAACGTCCCATTTTAAAATGTCTATCCGAGTCGTCACATTCAACATGCAAAATGCCCAGCCTTGGATTGATGATGACCCCTTTCCAACGGCGATTGATGTTGAAGGGGTGGGAGCTTTTCTGAATGGTTTGAATGCTGATGTGATTTGTCTCCAAGAGGTCGAGAGGGGACATGATGGCGGAATGCAAGTCGAGCCTCCGCCAAATTTTTCACGATTGAAGGACCTCCTCTTTGGCTATGATTCGGTTTTCTCTTATCCGCTCAAAAATGAGACCGAGTTGCCATTTGGATTGGGCTTGGCAATTTTCTCACGATCAAAATTATTTGATTTTGAAAAAGTTGACCTTCCATCGGCGCAGGTGGAATTTGAGTTTGAGGGTAAAAAGCGCTGCACATCCTCGAGGCTTTTGCTTCAGGCTTTCACACGACTGGATGGCCGCAAAGTGAAAATTCTCAACACCCACCTCCAAGCATTTTTTATGATCGGGGATTCAAGCGATTCACACCCCACACAGCGGAACATCGTGGAAGCCCGTCTTCGTGAGGGGGGGCATGAACCGGCAATCCTTGCGGGTGATATGAATTCCTCTCCAACGGAGTCTTTAGTTAAGCAATTCGAAAATGCCGGCTTCCGCACCGCGCAAAATGAGACGATCACTTGGCGTCGAATGCCATTTGTGACCGACCATTTATTTTATAGTGCGGCTCTGCGTCTGGTCTCCCAGAGAGTTGAAGCCACTTTCACGTCGGATCATCACGCTGTGGTCGCGGATTTTGACTTGGCTTGATCCGGAATCCCAAGAGATCCGCGTGGTTGCTATCAGAGTAGCTTGGTGAATCGGGATTGTTTGCGCAGCGGGAAAGCTAGGCCTCTTTGTAATGGAGGCTCAAAATTCGAAGGGCGTTGAGAGATTTTTCCGCAGTGAAAAGATAGAGCCGCAGTGTCATGCTCCCCTGCAGCCATTGATAGCCGACTAGCGTTTGCAATACGTCACCCTCTCGGTTTCTCGAGCGCGTGAGTAATCGTCCCATGCCGTATTTTGAATCAACGTTGCGTCGCACCTCATCAAAAAAAAGATCGTACTTCGGGGTATCCCACGAAGTATCTCCAAATTGGAGTTCGATTTCATTCAACATATCGTTTTTGAAATAAAACAATGCTCGCTGGAGCTGTTTTTGGGGGATGCCCTCAACCACGAATGCCGTTCTTCCTTCGACGACCTTGCGTTCCACGATTTTCGCTTTGATCCCCACCAGGCTTTGTTCTACGCGGGACGCGGATTCTCCCCATTGAAAATTGAATGGCACACGCATTTGTTGCTGGGCATTGCCCACGTCTGTAAACAAGAGCATGGGCAACAGGATCAGGATGCATCTCAGGGATCTCACGCATCCAACTTCCCGATTACTGGCGCCTCAGTCAACCATCTCGAAAAAAAATAGTCTAAATAGTATTTGCCAAGTTGTGAAAAAAGGCGAATAAGAAGGTTGCAGATTAGATCAGGATTTGGTGGACGTCCCGGAGAGAAAACTCCCCGGGCAGTTTGAAACCCGGCAGTCGGGAACAGGCCTCGATCTTTAATGCGTTTAATATAGTAAATACCATGGGTAATAAACTCTACGTCGGCAACCTGTCCTTTAACACGACAGAGATTGCTATTCAGGACCTGTTCTCGCAGTGCGGTGCGGTTTCCGAAGTCATGCTAATGCAAGATAAATTCACCGGCCGCTCGCGCGGATTTGCCTTCGTCACGATGGCATCCGATTCCGATGCTAAAACAGCCGTTGATCAGTTCCACGGCAAAGATCTCGATGGCCGTGCTCTCACAGTCAACGAGGCCCGTCCTCGTGAAGATCGCCCTGCAGGCGGTGGTGGTGGCTTTGATGGCCCTCGCCGTGACTTCCGCAGCGGTGGTGGTGGTGGT
>VFJO01000107.1 GCA_009886045.1 Verrucomicrobiota bacterium | reverse complement strand
CCATAGGCATCGCCCGCGAACTCACCGGTCAACGCCGCAACCGCGTTTTCGTTTATGACGCCTACCTCGGTATCCTTAATGAAGGCGGTCAGCCTCTGTGAAAACCTGCGCTAGAAAGCATCGGAGCCCATTCAAAATCCAGCATTCAAAATTCAAAACTGCGCGAAGATCATTTTCATGCCAAAATATGATGATGATAAGCGAGATTGGCACGCTTTCTTCAAAAAAACATGAAGATAAGATATTTATATGTTTGGAGGATAGAGCGAACCGTTCGGAAAATTTCCATACAAGGGGCGGTTGCCTTCTGTAAATGCGGCCACCAACAAGTCGCCGCCGACAAAAGCTCCGCGCCATGAAGCTCCACGACCCCCAAAGACCTCCTCCCGGTCTCCTCGGCTTCGCGGTGTGTTGACCCCGAATTTGAACGCCTGGACATCGGGTCGTATACGCGCGGCAAATTCAGGATCATCTGTCGCTATCGAGGCCACCAAAGCGCCGTTTGATACATTCATGGCAGATAGGAGTTCGGACTCGGTATCCACAATCACGATCGAGTCGATCGGCCCAAACGGCTCGCTGTGATGAAAAGACCAGCCTGTAGGGGGATTCAGCACACAGGCCGGAGCGGTGTAGGCCGACTGGTCTTGTCCGGGGATGAATCGCCCGGTGCGAAGATCACCGTGAATGAGAGGAATCCCACCTGTGCTGATAGCCTCCTCGTATCGCGCTTGCAGATCGGTCGCTTTGGATCTCGAAATCACAGGCCCAAAGTCCAAGTTGGGCAGTGGGTCTTCAGGAGATTCCACAGCAAAGGGATTGCCGAAGCGGAGGGATGCGATGACCGAATTGTAAGTTGTAAGAAAATCCGGCAACAATCTGCGCTGTACAACATAGCGTGGGTATGCAGTGCACCGTTGTTTAGCATATTCGAAGCCTTTTTTAAGGTGACCCGCAAGAAGATTCCACTGCGAAAAATTCCAGATTCCCCATGTGTTGAGGCCCTCTTGCTCCAAGATGTGCCGTCGGCGCAAGTCCGCAAGAGTGCTGGCAGCTTTGCGACCGTTTGAGCGCCCGCCGACAAATGCAATTGCTCCAAGCTGAGGCGAAGAAATAAGTGCTTCACTAAGCTCAGCGCCCACACCGGAGAGTAAGGTAACGGGCAACCCAACTCGTGCCATGAGGGCATGCGAAAGGGTGAGGGCGTGGAAACCCCCTTGCGAGGGAGTTTTTGCAATTACTGCATTTCCAGCAAGCATTTGAACCAGCTCGGCATGCACAAGCACACTCAGGGGATAATTCCACGAGGCGATGTTTGAAACCGGGCCAAGCAGTGGGCTTCTGCCTTGCATCTGGCGTTCGATCTCCGCGAGATACCAATCGACTCCGTCCACACATCGGTCGACATCCGCACAGGCTATGCGCCACGGCTTCCCGATTTCCCACATGAGAAGCAAGGCAATCGTATCGCGGTGCTCCCGCAGGAGTGTCAGAGCGCCCTGCACCCGTCTCTGCCGCTCATCCAAAGGAACTTTCGACCAAGTAGCGTCTTGCCGCGAGGCCTGCTGCACGGCTTCGTTTGCTGTTGCACAATCGATGCGCGGGGGCCCAGGAATCTCGGTTGCATCGATCGCCAGAGCATGAGGGCGCGTTTCACCGGTAAAAGTCCATTCACCACCAAGTAAATTTGCAAGGCGATTTTCTTCAAAAGCTTCTGGAGCAACTTGGCGTGCGCGGTTGTAGACCTCGTTCCAGGTTGTGCCCGGTTTGTGTTGTAATGACATGGAGTTTTTTTGATTAAAGTCTTGCTGAAAATGGGCAAACTGGGTTTAAAATAAGAGGTCGAGCGCCGTTGTCAACGTCTCTGCCGATGATAAAACGAAAAAAGTGGTGCACTTGTACGGATGAGCCACTTTCACGAAAATCGATCTCATCGCGCAAAATATTCAGGGCAAAATTGGTGTCATACACGGAACAAATATCCGAAACCAATTCGGTTATAAAACCACAGCACGCTGCGTGAATGGTCGCTATTCCTCGTGAATTAGGTGGCAACCTGCTCATTTTATGAAACGGAGTCCCACAGGATAAGCTTCTATGTCCTGATGACTTGACCGCATTTTTATTTTAACTAAAAGGCATGATGAAACGTTCTCATCTTTAGCACAAAGAATTATTTACTATTTACAACAGTATTTACCTTTTAAAAGCCCATACACGTCTACCACAGTCGCTCTGCCGAATTTTGTAAATATTCCTTTGCAAGTTAATGTGCTTAATCCGACTGATCGGTCGTAATAGAAGTTATCCTTTTTATTTACCAAATGCGGAACTTGGTAAACATACCACAAAAGCAGTCGCACCACTCTTAAAACTACTACAAAACCTCCGAGTTGTTTTTATTTTGTGACCTCGAATTCCTAACCCTGCGAAAAATAAAGTCCTCCTAACAAACAAAACGAGCAAAAATATATCTCTAACAAGCATGCTAAAAAAATTCACTCTCACAGACGTTATACTATTCATCTCTGCCTTTCTTTCGCTGATATACTCAGAGATATTGTTCTTCAACAAAGACTACTCCCAAGCGATTTTTATCGGTATCTGGGTTCCTTCTATTTTGGCTTTTGGGATTTATCTCAAATTGATTCAAGCAAGTAAAAATGATTGATTTTATACCATATTTCACAGTTTTTATCACTTTAATGTTTTGCATAGCATTAAGCTATGCCGTTTCAGATGGGTGGAGTTTTCGCAAGCGTTTAACGAAAAAGTTGCAGCATCGCACGCAACCCTCCGACAGCGGAGAGGGTTGAAGTCGGCATCGGTGTCCTGACTCGCCGAAGTGGTACGGACAAAAAAAACCTCTGCAACAACGGCAACGGTTCTGCCCGCATCCCTCGAGTTGATTCTGACCTCGGTGCAAATCCGTCGAAAGTTTCAGGTCTCGCGCTGGGACGCCACGATCATTGCGGCTGCTATGGAGCTGGGTTGCAGCACACTTTATTCCGAAGACCTGAATCACGGCCAGAATTACGACGGAGTCCGAGTAGTGAATCCGTTTGTGAGCTGAACCGAGAATCAGAAGGTTCGAGAGCGCCAATGCGCTCGTTGGAGTGGCCGGCCGAGGAGGACCTCGGCGTTGCTACTTGTAACTATTGGGGGGCTGGTATTGGCCGTTGGTACAGGAAAATCACCCAATCGACGCCCAGGCAAGGCGGCGGGCTTCGGTGTCGGTTGCCAGCAGGGTTTCCAAGGACGGATGCTCCGTATGGGGGCACTTCTCTAAAACCTCGGTCACCAGTTTCCAGATTCCTGGGAAGGCGATACGGCCGGAGAGGAAGGCCTCCACTGCGACTTCGTTCGCGGCATTGAGGACGGCGGGACGCGTGCCTCCTGCATTTCCCGCATCGACGGCCAAATCCAGCGCGGGAAAGTCCGAGCGGCGGGGAGCTTCGAAATCCAAACTTCCGAGGGAGGCGAAATCCAGCGGACGGAGCGAATTTTCCACACGCTCTGGACAGGTGACGGCATATTGAATTGGCAGGCACATGTCGGAGTGGCTGAGCTGGGCGAGAATCGAGCGATCCACGAATTCGACCATCGAATGCACAATGCTTTGCGGATGGATGACCACCTCGATGCGATCCATCCCGATGTCGAAAAGCCAGCGCGCTTCGATCATTTCGAGTGCTTTGTTGAATAGCGTGGCCGAGTCCAATGTGATCTTGCGTCCCATGTTCCATGTCGGATGCCGCAGGGCCATTTCTGGCGTGACGTGTTTTAAATCCGCAGCCGGCGTTTTGCGGAATGGCCCGCCTGAACAGGTCAGGATGAGGCGCCTGACGCTGGTGGCATTCCTTCCTTCGAGGCATTGAAAAATGGCGCTGTGCTCGCTATCCACCGGCATCACGCGCACGCCTTTCCGACGCGCAGCGTCCATTACGATCTCGCCGGCCATGACCAGAATTTCCTTGCTCGCCACGGCGATGTCTTTTCCCGCTTCGATAGCCGCCAATGCTGGGCGCAGGCCGGCTGTTCCAACGATAGCCACAAGCACAAGATCGGCTTCCGGCATCGTTGCCAACTCGACGAGGCGATCGATGCCGTCGGGGCCGCTAGATAACACGGTCGTGGCCTCGGGAAATTCGAGAGCGGCCGAGGCAAGTCCCTGGGCATTTGAATGGGCGGACATCCCGACCACACGCATACGCTGGGGAATATCCCTCGCAACTTTCAGCGCACTTTGTCCGATGGAGCCGGTTGCTCCGAGAATGACTACATTTCGCATGGCTCGTGAGATTGGCCGACCTGGGACATTTTCGCAACGTAGGACGCAACCATCACGGCAATTCGATGCCCGCAAACTGAGATGACGAGCGGAGCATGGCTTCAAATTTGCCGCGTTCCGTCTCATCAAGCTCGGGTGGGAATTTTGCCGTTGATCGGTTCCACTTCTTGAGCCAGTCGGCAGCAAGGACATCGCGCCCGCGTGTACGGGCCTTTTCCAAGTGGGTGAAAGCAATGGTTGTTTCCGCCTTGTCGCCCGCATTTCGCCCGCGTGCCACGCCCCAGCCAGCGCCAAGCATGGCCACGCGCGAAGCGGTGGAGCAGGTGTAGGTGAAAAGCTCGACATCCCGCGAAGTGCAAACGGCGAGCATCGCCCGGAAGGCTTCCTCGGTCCAGGCAGGCGCACAAGTTTTTCCTGAGAACATGTCGTAAAAAACGAAGTCCGGCGGCGCAGCCGATCCCAGAAGCTCAAGGAAGTCGCCCTCGTGAAGCTCCCAAGAGAGACCATCGTGGCACTTCGATCTCCAGGCGGCCTCTTTCAAAACAGTTGGCGGTCCAGCGTGGCGCAGGTACGGGAAGCAATCGTTGTTTTTCAAAGCCAGTCGCAACGAATCCAGATCATTCTCAAAACTCACGATGTGCATGGGCCGCACCAGCCCGTTGGCGGCCAGTGCTTCGTAGCACTCGATGGCCGCCATCGCATTGGCTGCCGCGCCAAGGCCGACATCCCAGATCACCAGCGGCTCCCTCGTCTCCTCGCGCAGGCGCAACCCGAGATGGGACTGCTCGATGTAAAGGTTGCGAGCCTCATCCATCGGCGGCGTGCGCGAGTGCATGATCTCACCCGAACTCACATGGAGAATGCTGGAAAACCCTTCGATGGCGGTATGGATTTTATAGGCTCCGAGCGTGATCGAGCGCGGTGGATTCCGTCGCATCGGCGTGACCGGATTGTCCAAGTCATCCACCGCTAGAATGGCTCTCTTCTCCTCGTAGAGGGGAAGAAACCTGCCCTCGAGAATGCTCTGCCGGATTTCTGCCATGAGCCGATGGTAGAAGAAAATGTTATGCTGGCCGATCAGTTGCCAGCCCAACGTCTCTTTGCATTTGGTGAGATGGTGCAGGTAGGCACGGGAAAACTTTGCGCAAGTCGAGCAGGCGCAACTGGGATCCAAAGGCCCACTCGATGTCTTGTAAATGCCCCGACGCAGTTGAAGGAACCCTCGTGAGGTGAAGGCCCCGCCACGTTGCGCCACTTGGGTGGGAATGATGCAGTCAAACATGTCCACTCCCCGATGCACCGCCTCCAGGATGTCGAGCGGCGTACCCACACCCATCAGATAGCGTGGTTTGTCTTCTGGAAGAAGCGCGGCCGTAAATTCACAGGTATCCTCACGTTCGCTTTTGCCCTCGCCCACAGCCAGCCCCCCGATCGCATAACCCTCAAACGCCATGGTACTGAGTGCCTCCGCACTTTCCAGACGGAGGGTGTGATTTAGCGCTCCCTGCACAATCCCAAACATCGCTTGCTGCGAGTCTCCGCGTGCAGCCAGACTTCGGGCCGCCCAGCGGTGGGTCAACTCCATCGCTTGCCGCGCTGTGGCTTCATCCACCGTCGAAGGAACGCATTGGTCGAGCACCATCATGATGTCGCTGCCGATCGCCTTCTGGGTCTCAATGCTGAGCTCCGGGCTTAAGACAATCGTGCGGCCGTCGAGGTAGCTTTGAAAAACTGCACCTGCTTCGCTCATCGAGCGCGAGTGCGGCAACGAAAAAATTTGGAACCCTCCGGAGTCGGTGAGCACCGATTGTTCCCAACTCATGAATTTGTGAATGCCTCCGATGCGTGTAAAGACATCGGCGCCCGGTCGCAGCAGAAGATGGTAGGTGTTTGCTAATAGAACTTGGGAACCGGAGGCTTCGAGGAAATCGGGAGTTTGCGCTTTGACAGTCGCATGGGTGCCCACCGGCATGAAGAGGGGAGTCCGAACCTCGTTGTGCAGTGTCCGGAAAGTGGCTGCACGAGCGCGTGTGTGGGTGCCAAGGGCATCAATTTGAAAGTGAAGCGAGTTTTGCAAAGTCCAGAATCCTGAGCGCGGATCGGATGCGAAATCTCCAGCGATAGAAAGATATTTCGGCAGTCCCATGAGGTGCTCGGGTTTTGACCTTATGGCGGGGGGACCGGTTGATCGCCAGAATTCAGCGAAATGGGGATACAAATTATG
>VFJO01000169.1 GCA_009886045.1 Verrucomicrobiota bacterium | reverse complement strand
TGACTCTCAAAGCCCCATCTGGCAGCATGCGGGCATGGAAATCAAGGCTTCCAGCTTCAAACTCCGGGCCAACGCCCCGAAGGGCCAAAAGCGATTTCCTATCAGCTGCCGGCCTGCAGGAGGCACGAGGGAAATGGATCGCCCGCCAAGACGCCGATGACCGCTCTCGAATTGACCGATTGGAAAAACAGGCTCGCCTCCTTTCGGAAAATCCCGACACGGTTCTTGTCTATTCGCAAGCCCGCCTCATCGATGCTCACGGGCTGTGGCGCGGAAGGCTGCGACCACCTCTCGAAGACTCAGGCTTGCGCTGGGATTTATGTTTCCGAAACCCCATTCCGCACACCTCGGCCGTTTTCTCTCTGAGTTTTGTTCGAGAAAACCTCGGGGGATATCGAAACTGCAAAGCCTGCGAGGACTACGACCTCTGGTCTCGCCTCTTGCGCCATGGCAAAGCCATTGGATCCCCGGAAACACTCGTTTCCTATCGCAATCATGCAGCATCCATCATGGGCCAGGAGCATGCAGTGCAAGCCGAGCGTGAAAATCCCTCATTGCGCGAAATCATGTCAAAAAATCTCCAAGATTGGCTGGATGCCTCCGCAGCAGAAGTCGACCTCGTGGCATCGGCTTGGCTCGATCCCCAAAATGCGTCCTGGGAAGATTATTTTGCTGCCACGAATCGGCTGGCCTGCGGACCGCTTCGGCCACATCCAGCTTTGCTTGCAGAGCAGGATTTCACACTGCTGAACCGCGCGGCCGCCGTCTCCGCCGCTGTCGCCCTTGAAATGCTTGCCGCACTGAAAAAAACATCCCCAGACCGGTATTCATCCCTTCCCCAACCGAGGACTTTTATCACCCGACTTCTTAAGCGAATCTAATCTCTCCCATCCCGCTTTTCGAAAGGCACCGTGGCTACCAGCCCGGTGCCTTTTTTTCTGTAGCGGCGGTCTGCGACCGCCGACGGTCAACGACTCCGGCGCTCATAGAGACGCCGCTACAAGCCCTGTAGCGGCGGTCTATGACCGCCGATGGACAGCGACTCAGCACAATTACCTGTCCCCAAGCCAATCCACTTCCTCCATCATTTTGCTGTCAATGCTTTTGCCAAAAAGCCAAGCCAGTCAGCTTGAAGCGCGTAGGCGGATTCTTGTCTGAAATTTTGTAATTCTGTAAATTTTGTCTCAAACCCCCTCCTGTAAATCCTGTCATCCTGTCTAAAAATCCAAACCAGTCCGCCCCCTACATTTTTCCCTTCCCTCCACCCCGTCTCCGTGCACACCGTGTCACTGTGGTCAGACCGCTCTTCCTTTCACTCCTCCTCACTATAGCTGCACACGCCGCGCAGCCTGATTTCATGGGCACGCGCATCGATCGCGACTTTGAGATCAAAGGGCTGTCCATCCCGCTCGAAGTTTCCACCAGCAGCCCGCAATCGCTCCAGATCACCTGCGCTCGGGTCCACCTCGAGTCAAAAAAAGTTGGCCTTTTTCGCATCGGCCCCATGCCGCAGCTTGTCATCGAAGACATGGCCATTCTTCTGCCGCCGGATGTCAACCTCGCCGCATCTGCAGCCGCTCTCGATGCTTTTTTCAATGCCAATCCCACCTGGTCAGACATCGCCATTCGTGGATTTGAAGTGCGTCAATTGACGTCCCAAACTCCCCTCCTCAAATCTGATTTGGCACGCATCGATGCCTCTCAAGGGAAAATCTTCTTCGAAAAATTCCTTGCCCAGCAGACAATCGGTGACAAGGTAACTGCTCCGCGCGCCGTCCTGCGCCTCCGTGGAAACTTGGCTGGCCAAGTCTTCCGCATCCGAGGCCGCTCCGACGACAGTGTAAAAATTTTCCCGTAGAGACAACATAGTCACCTTTAGACAACGCCAATCACACCCATCGTATGCAAAAGATCCACTCACTTTGTGCATTGCTCCTTGCCTCGCTTCTCTTCTCGGGCTCAATTTTCTCCCAGCAGGCGGAAAGTTATTCGCTGGGGCTCTCGGAGCCGACTTTGTCGGAGATAGCGGAATCGGCGCGGACGATGGTGCGGACGCAAAAAGTATTGCCGAACAAGCTGGCCATCGAACGCTTGAATACAGAGCGTTTGTTGAAGGGGCAGGCTCCTGTTTACAAAATTCCACCCGCGATGCAGGGAGAGGAAATCCTGACGGCTTTCTCTCCGACTACGACGACTGCGATTAGCTCGGCCTCGGATGCCAACTTGGGCACCGCTGTGCTTGCCTCACTCCCTGGCCGGGTGGACAACAGCGCATTGGCGGCGTTTCCGCCTATTCGGAGTCAGGGAGATATCGGCTCCTGCGCCTCCTTTTCAAGCACCTACTATGTTGGCACGCACATGTTGGCTTTGGCGCGTGGCACGAACACAAAAAATTTCGCCGACAATTCCAACAAGCTGAGTCCGAAATTCACGTATGCGCTAGTCAATGGAGGAGCAGATAGAGGCTCAAACATCGTTCGCAACCTCCAAACGCTCGTTAATTTTGGAGCTCCGACATGGTCATCTTTTCCCTATGTAGGGGTGGCAAGAAACTCGGCAAATTATCTTGAGTGGCCGCGATCGGCGTTGGTCTGGCGAGAGTCGGCACTGAATCGCTTAAAAGAAACCGGTGTGGTGGAAAGTATCAATACAGCGGCGGGCCTCGAAAATGCGAAGGCGCTCCTTACAAACGGATATCTGCTCCTTTTTGGCACGGACATTTACGGGTGGGACATGACGACATTTTCAAACGACCCATCGACTACGGCGGATAACGATCTGGTCGGCAAAGAGGTCTGTCGTGCAGTTGTAAACAATCCCAGCGGGCATGCGATGACGGTGGTTGGCTATGACGACAATGTCTGGACGGATATCAATCGCAACGGCGTCGTGGATGCCGGTGAAAAGGGGGCGTTGAAGATCGCAAATTCCTGGGGCGATGATTGGGGCGACGGCGGCTTTGTTTGGATCGCCTACGCCGCGCTGAAAAACAGCAACGCCAACTACGCGGCTTTTCGTTACAATCAGGTCTATTGGATCACCGCCCGCACGAACTACACACCCTCTCTCCTGGCGGAGTTCACGCTTTCCCATGCCCAGCGCTATCAACTTACGCTGCGACTTGGCCGGGCAGGCACGAGCAGCACTTTGCCTCAGGAGTATTCGTCATGGTCTTTTTCGGGCCTTGGTGGAGCGTTGGCTTTTGATGGGGCGACCAATGCTGTGGACGGGACATTTGTCTTTGATTTCACGGATTTGGTGCGATCGGGCTTAAACCGTTATTTTCTCTCCTCAACGGATTCCGTCACGAGCGGTGCCGCGCAGGTGAAGTCATTCCGCCTCACCTCGCCGGGTGGCGTGTTGCTCGCGGAGGCCACCATGAATGTTCCCACCACGGTTAATAACACAACGGTTCATTCGTATGTGGACTTCGGGGGCTCTGCGCCCGCGCCAGTCATTACCAGTTCCTTGAGTGCCGCTGGGCGGGTGGGACAGGCCCTCAGCTACACAATCAGCGCGAGCAATTCGCCCACATCCTACAGCGCCTCCGGCTTGCCTGCTGGCTTGACAATACAATCCTCCAGCATCTCTGGCACGCCCACCCAAGCCGGAACATTTTCTGTCCAAATCGCTGCCTCGAATTCGGCGGGCACAGGCTCCGCAGCTCTGCAAATCCAGATCAGCCCGGCTCTCGTGGCAGCGCCCGTGATCACAAGCGCCACAACAGCCTCTGCGCGGGTGGGAGGGGATTTCAGCTACACGATTGTTGCGACGAACTCACCGACATCTTACAGCGCGTCCAGTCTTCCAAGCGGCTTGTCGCTCAATGCCGCGACAGGAGTCATCTCCGGCAAGCCAACCCAAGCGGGCACCTATGCGCTGACTCTCCAAGCGAACAACGCCGGTGGCACCGGAGGTCGCGCTATTGTGGTTTCGGTGGAGCCAGCCCTGTTGCCCGTTCCAGAAATCACCAGCCAGATGGTTGCACAGGGCGTGAGTGGTTCAGCGTTCTCTTATCGTATCGAGGCCACCAATTCTCCGACAACCTTCGGAGAGGTAGATCTGCCTTCCGGTCTCAGCCTGAATTCTTCAACGGGCGTCATCTCGGGCACGCTGCCATCGCCGCGTGTTTATGAGATCACACTCACAGCCTCAAACGCCTCGGGCACTGCATCCAAAAAGCTCTTACTCACGGTGACAG
Organism: Verrucomicrobiota bacterium; assembly: GCA_009886045.1. GTDB lineage: Bacteria > Verrucomicrobiota > Verrucomicrobiia > Chthoniobacterales > Terrimicrobiaceae > UBA967. The sequence continues at coordinate 3,553 of VFJO01000169.1, read as the reverse complement.
GCTCCGCGATAGAAGGGCCAACAAACGATGACATCTCAAACCGCATTCCTCTCGCTGGGGCAAATGTGACTACGACTGGTTCGAATGAGCGCTCCACCACTCAGCAAAGCGAACCCTCGCTCTTGGGCCAATCCTCCCACTCCGTATGGTGGACATGGACGGCTCCGCGGTCAGGCTCGGTGACGATTTCCTTGGCCGGAAGTTCCTTCGATACGGTGCTCGGGGTCTACACCGGAACAGCCATCAGCGCTCTTGCGGAAGCAGCCACCAATGATGACAGCGAGGCGTCAAACACTAGCAAGGTCACCCTCAATGCCACGGCTGGAACCAACTATCAAATCTGTGTCGATGGGTTTGGAGACGCTCAAGGAAATATCCAAATATCGATTTTACAAGCCGCAGCCACAGCGCCTCAGAACGATCAATTTGCCAACCGGCAGAGCGTTTCTGGCGAGGTTGCGAGCGTCAGCGGATCGAGCTTTGATGCCAGCGCCGAAGCCGGTGAGCCGGCCCATGCTTCTCAGACGGCTCGAAAATCCGTGTGGTGGACTTGGACAGCTCCTGCCAACGGAAGGGTCACCATCAACACGGTCAGCAGTGTTTTTGATACACTACTCGCCGTATACACCGGCCAGTCGCTTGGCGTTCTTGCCTCCGTGGCAAGTGACGACCAAAGCGGTGGTAACAACACCAGTCGGGTTGTTTTCCAGGTGGTGGCTGGAACGACCTACCAGATCGCGGTGGATGGCTCTGGAGGTGTCGGCGGTGCGATTTCACTCAATATCTCGCTCGATAAAAATATCGCACCAGCGAATGACAATTTCGCCTCCCGCATCGATCTCGGCAGCGCCATATCTGTGACAACCAACGCAACCTCCGCTGCAGCCACCAGTGAAGTGAGCGAGCCGCAGCACGCGGGCTATGCCGCCGCGCGTTCGCTCTGGTGGAAATGGACTGCGCCATCCACTGGCCTCGTGAGCATCAGCACCGCAGGCAGCGGTTTTGATACCCTTCTCGCCGTCTACAGGGGTTCAACGCTATTCAACCTTCTGGGCGTCGCTTCAAATGACGATGCAGGCGGTGGCAACACAAGTCGGGTCGAGTTTGAGGCTCAAGCTGGCGTGACCTACCAGATCGCGGTGGATGCCTTTAACGGTGCGGGCGGAGCTGTCTCGCTCAGTGTGGCGTTGTCAGGCGGCCCTTCGAACGATGCCTTTGCCAATCGTGCCACGCTCTCGGGAAACTACTCCAGCGTGTCCGGCACCAATTCCCAAGCGACTTCTGAAGCCAGCGAGCCGTCCCACGCCGGTTCGCCCGCCTCTAAATCCGTCTGGTGGACATGGACGCCCTCCTACTCCGCCACTGTCACCATCAGCACGACCGGTAGCCGCTTCGATACCATCTTGAGTGTCTATACCGGTAATTCCGTCTCCTCGCTCACGCCAGTGGTCTCCAATGACGATCTCGGCTCGGACTACACAAGCTCTGTGACATTCCAGGCAACAGCAGGTGTGCGCTACCAGATCGCGGTGGATGGCTACAATGGCGCAACCGGCCAAGTCGAACTCACACTTGATCAAGCGGCCGAGGGTGGCATCTACGAAACCGACTTCGAGATTTTCCCATCCGGCAGCAATGCGCTCGGTGGCTTCGATGGCTGGGTCGATACCGATCCGAATTCTGGAACCAGTGGCATTTTCGAGCCTGAAACTGGCAGTCAGGCCGCGTGGATCGGTTACAACCCGACCACAAAGTCCTCTGTCTCTCTCTACCGAACGGTCAATGTGCCCTCCAGCACAGGCGTCGTGGAGTTCAGCGTGGACATGAGCATCGTCGATTCGACCTCGGCCAGAAACTACCAGAGAGATGATTTCTCCTTCGCGCTCTACAATACCGCAGGCGACTACCTCGGAGAAATCCTCTTCGACAACAAGACGCAAAAAATCTGGCGCTCGGATGGCGGCGCACAATACATCGACACAGGCCATTCCTTCGTGCGTGGCGCCGACTACAAGCTCAGCGTGAGTATGGATTTGGCCAAAAACCAATGGTCCGCCTACCTCGGCGAGCAGTTGATTTTCAAAGATGCCACACTCAATAGCACCGGCCGCACACTCAATCTGGCAAGCGTGGATGTTGTGTGGAGCCCGCAGTCCACCGGATTCTCCGGCGATAACTTCATGGTCTTTGACAATTACCGCCTCTCCACCGCCAAGCAAACACCCGTCATCGTCAGCGCCAGCGAGGCCCAAGCCAAGGTGGGCGAGTCCTTCACCTACAAGATCACAGCCACAAACGCGCCGCATCTCGCTTTCAATGCGACAGGTCTTCCCACCGGGTTGAATGTGGATTCCAGCACCGGATGGATCAGCGGAACCCCATCCTCCAGCGGAACGAGGTCGATCATGCTCACGGCGACAAATTCTCAAGGCTCTGGCAGCAAACTTCTTCTGCTCTCCGTCGCACCCGCCACGCAAGCCGCTCCCGTCATCACCAGCAGCGCCTCGGTATCAGCCAAAGCCGGCGAGAGCTTGACTTATCAAATCCTTGCAAGCAATAACCCTACCAGTTATGCGGCCCAAAATCTTCCTCAAGGCCTTAGTATAGATGCTTTCTCCGGGCTTATCAGCGGAAGCGTTTCAACTGCTGGAAACTATATGGCTACCATCCAGGCCTTCAACTCCGGTGGTAATGGAACTCAAGCCCTATCGATCGCGATAAGTAGCGGAACGCCTGCGCCCACGCCAAGCGCCGGAATGGTCACTGTGCAGGGCGGGACATTGCCAGCTGGGTCGGAGTTGGCGGGGCAAACGGTGGCCACATTTCAGATTGGGAAACATGAAGTAACTTGGGGCGAGTGGAAGGAAGTCCGAGATTGGTCTGTAGCACAGGGCTACAGTGATTTGGTAAATGTGGGCCAAGGAAGTGGGGACGATCATCCGGTTCGAAACGTGACTTGGTATGATGTGGTGAAGTGGTGCAATGCTAAAAGTGAGAAGGAGGGATTGGCTCCGGTGTATAGTGTAAGCGGCATAATTTATCGTATGGGGGAATTTGGTCAAAATGGTTCCGGAGTGGTTTCGCTAAATCCCACAGCGAATGGATACAGATTGCCTACACTCGGTGAGTGGGACTGGGTCGCTCGAGGTGGATACGCGACAAAGTCATTTATTTATAGTGGGGGGAACGACTTGGACGAGATTGCTTGGCATAGGGGCAATTCTCAAGGCTCGGTCGTAAACTTGGGTAACACCAGGGGCACATGGCCTGTGGGATTAAAAAAACCAAACGAACTTGGGATTTACGATATGACCGGAAATGTTTGGGAATGGCTCTGGACCGAGTATTTTTCAAATTATGGTAGCATGATGAGATGGGCGCGTGGAGGCGGGTATTCGGATAGCTCTGCGAGTGGTAATCTTTATGATCCATCAAATGTTTTTTCATTAGCTGTTCTCGGCAGCACAAGCATTCAGGATTATCGGGGTAGCGAAAGGGGATTCCGTTTAGCAGCTAATGTTAATACGCCAACTCCGACGCCGACACCGACACC
>VFJO01000293.1 GCA_009886045.1 Verrucomicrobiota bacterium | reverse complement strand
GGTGTCGTAGAAAGTCAGAGCCGCCCTCGAAGAAACCAAGTAAGGTTTCCCGAAAATCCCACCGCCCGCGCGTCGCAAGACCGCGGGCGGTTTTTTTGTGCACAGGAGAAAACGAGCCACACCCCCACTTCACAAAAACCGCGCGACAGCGCGCCGCGTCCAATGGGCGGGTCATCGTCTCGTATGACCCACTTCTCAGCCGCGAAGCGGCGTTGGATGGCATAGGAAGCCGTTTGGATACATCTCCGAGTCACAGGTGAAGTCCAGAAGTTACTCGAAATCCTCAGCGCAGGTCTGCTGGGCCGTATGGAGCTTCAATCCGCGCTCAAATTACGAAGTCAGGCTAATTTTCGAGACCGCTATTTGATGCCCGCCCTCGCCTCTGCCTCACGGCCAAAGGCCGCGCCCTGCTTGAAACTCTCCATCAAACCTCGTGAAAGCATTCTGACTTCACTGAATTCATCCGACATTCGTCAGCCGCATCATACCGTAGAAGCGAATCGATCAAATTAGAGTCAACATTCAAGTTTCATACTATCTATATAAAATAGCTGGACAAAATAAATTTAGCCCAGTAAAATAGACGAGTGAGAAAACAACATTTCAAGCTGAGGAGACCTGATTTAAGCGTTCAACTTGAGGAGCGTTATCGTCAGGAAAAAGATGCACGAAACAAAGTCAGGTTGCTTGCCATGAGGATGGGAGCCAGTGGAGCGCACGCTTCACAAGATATCGCTGATATTTGTGGAGTATCACGAGCGACATTTTTTGAATGGGCGAAGTCTTTTCGTGAAGGAGGATTCGATGCCTTGCTGGAGCGAGAGAAACCGGGTCCCAAAGGAATGAAATTGAGAGGTGTGCCGGAGGCTGTGGTTAAGGAACTGCGAGCTGGAGTGGAAAGTGGTCGATGGGCCACGGCGGAAGCGGCACGCATTTGGCTCCAAAAAGAGTGCGGCATCAAACGCCCGTATGTGACGGTCTGGTCATGGCTAAAAAAATTAGGAGGGGTGCTGCGAGTGCCGCAGCCCAGACACCCCGAAAATGATCCCGAGGCAGCGGATAAGTTCAAGCAAGAGTTGGGAGTCAAACTGGAGGCACTTCCAGTGCCACAGGGAAGCCGAGTGCGAGTGTGGGTCATGGACGAAGCGCGATTCGGTTTGCATACGGAGATGCGTCGAGTGTGGATCAGTAAAGGAGTTCGTCCCGAGGTTCGTCGGCAGACACGCTACGAGTGGGACTACCTTTATGGGTCGCTGGAGGTTGTTGAGGGACGCGCTGAGTTTTTGCATTTGCCGACGGTAAACCTGGATTGCAATCAACTCTTTCTGGAACACCTTCGCTCAAGCGATCCGCAAGCGCATCGTGTTGTGATTGCTGACCAAGCGGGCTTCCATCTGAGGGAAGGTGACCCACGTTTACCAGAAGGCGTCCATATTGTGCCGCTTCCGCCATACAGTCCCGAACTCAATCCCTGCGAACAACTCTGGGATGTTCTCAAAGATACGGAGGGCTTTTCCAATGGGTTGTTTGAATCGATAGAAAACCTTAGAAAAGCTCTGCGGCTTGACCTGCAACGATTTTGGGATGACGCTCAAGCAGTCCTCTCCCTTATTGGTCGCCCATGGCTGCAGTCTCAAGCAAACGCTACTGCGAAAATTTAGCCGTCGGGTTATCTTGAAGAGATGGTATCAGAGTGGTCAGAACAAAGGTGCGCTCTCAGACTCGGACGAATACACCCGCGTAGGAGCCTTTATTGTGCCGGAGAAGAGTGACGGCGCCAAGGCCGACGACAACTGGGGCGGGCGCCGGTCAGAAAGGGGATTGGCGCCGGGGGGAGGATGGATTATGCGGGATCTTCTCCTCAGCGGCCGCGTCCGCCACAGCCCTCGCAGCCGCCGCCAGAAAGCTTGCGCATGAAGCCGCCCCGCGCCTTTTTGCGCAATGATGATCGCGCGCTCGAGCGTCGCGCGGCCGCCGCGCCACCGGTCTGCTCCACGAGGCAGCCCATGGCCTTCGCGATCAAGAATGCAATGCTGAACACCGTGCCGACGAATCCCTCGCCGATGAAACCACCGAGCAGGACGCACGGCATGAAAATGCCGATGAGAAAGACGATGACAGGCCAGACAATGGCCAGGGCGGCCAGAAAGTTGAGGGCCATGTTCAGCAGGCTGCAAGCGCTCTCCCCGCAGATAAAGAGCCACAGGAAGAGCAACAACAGCGTGCCAAGCCCGACACCGATGGCCAGGCCGATGGCCGCCGGATCGAGCGTGCAACTGGCGATCATCAGCAGCACGAGCGTCAGGATCAGAGCAGCCCAGAACATGATGAAGAGGATCATGCAGGAAGAACTGGCCTCCCCGCCACCGCCGTTATCTTCTTCCTCACAGGCCGGGACGCGGCTTGAGGCCGTCTGCTGCCGCGGCGCGCAACCGCGCGGTGATGTCATGGTGACCTCCACCGTGTGCTCCCGCCGCTCGTTGTATTGATGGGTGACAGTCGCGCCGCCGGTCGTGGTCGAGCCATCGCCAAAGCCCCACAGGAAAGAGCTTGCCTGGCCCAGATTCTGCCCCCGCGAGGTGAAGGTCACCTCCTCGCCCTCGCCGGCGCAGCCATCGACATCGATGCCGTCGAGCGTGGGGCAGCGCGGGAGATCCACGGTACCGGACACGACGCTCGGCCTGCAGGAAGCGCTGAAGCGCAACGCAACGCTGGCGTCAGCCGGCGGGACATCGGCGTAGGTGTGAGTGGGTTGCAGACCGCCAGCGAGATTGGCTCCGGAGAAAACGGACTCGCTGCCGTCTCCCCACGTCCAGGTGATCTCCTCCACATCCGCGGCCGTGCCATCGATACTCAGGCGAAATGACACAGCGCCTGGCACGCAACCGTCACTAACCTCGATGCTGCGGATCGAGGGGCATCCAGGCGCGGAGCACGCGGGCACATCCACCGTTTCTGAAATCGTGCGCGGCGTGCAGCCGGCGCGGCGGCGCACGCTGACACGCGCTGGCTCCGCGGGCACGGCGCTGTAGTTGTGCGAGGCGGTGAGAGGGAATACGAAGGGCCCGGCGAGCTGTTCTTCAAATTCGCCGTCGCCAAAATCCCAAACCACTTCCTCGACATCGGCCGCGCTGCCCGTGATCTCGGCGCGAAAGGTCACGATCCCCAGCGCGCAGCCTCGGATGACGATCAATTCGCGAGCTTCGGGACACAATCTGCTACCGTCGCCGGGATTTCCATCGGCATCCAGAATGAGGAGCGGTTGCTGGAGAATCTCCACCTGGGAAAAATTCACCAGGTCGGGATTGAGCGCCGCTCGGCGGCTGTCGATCACCTCGGGCAACCGCGTCAGCCCCTGCGGGTCGTTGGGTGCCGCATTGGGCAAAGAACGAAGACTAACACGCACGGCCCACACGCCCAGGGCGTCGGCGATGCCGATGGGAACGGAAAAAATCACGAAGTCGCCGCCACTGCCGCCGCTGCCAATCTCGGGCGGGATGAGATCAAACTCCTCGCCGCCCGGCGCGGTGACCTCGAAGCTGTAAGGCGGATACTTGGGCCACCAGATTCCCGCCTGGCTCACCGGTGCCGTCAGGGCGTTGACAGCCACGCTGTCGTTGCCGTGGGAAATGGCAGAGGCTGAGGCCGTGGGCCCTTCCGGCGCGAAGAAATCTGCCAGATCACTGCCCGTAGAGGGAATCGACGTGAGCACAGCCCAATAAAGATCCGGCTCATTGGGATCGTAGTTACTGGCACCGCGGGTTCCCCTGAGCCTCGGGTGCAGTTCGCCTTTGTGAAGTTCCAAAAAAAATCGCGGCATGGTAGTGCGGGGCTGGAGACTATTTGGACTTCGGACAATCTGCCTCACGCATAAGCGGCGCAGGTTTGGATTTCACCGCTCGCCTGCGCCTGGGTTCCCTCGCGCCGCCGCCTGCAATCGGGACAGCGCGCTCGAGCAGGCGCGCCTTGTCCGGCGTGATGATGCCGGCGGCGAGAAGGAAGCGCGTCCACTCGCGCCATCCCATCGGCGGCTCGCGCGTAGGCTCGTCCTTCGGATCATGACCGGTCTTGTTCACGGCAAATGTGCGCGTCTGCTCGCGCGTGAAGTCCCATCCGCGTGCGGTCCTGCCCTGCGCGCGGAAGCGCACGGTGTGCAGGCCACACAACTCCGCCGTCACCTCGCAGGCGTAACGGCCTTCGCCCGAATAAGCGAGCGGGATCCTCGACGCCACTCCGTCCGAGCGGCTGATCTCGGCAAAGACTTTGGCTGAACGCAGCGGCGGCGCGTCGAACTCCGTGAGCATCGCGCATAGGCGTACACGCGAGCCGACCGCAGCCAGAGCCGGCTGCACCGCCGCGCGCAGGCGCAGCATCGAGTAAGCGTGGACAATCACATCGTAAGGCAGCGCGCGGCGGCGCACGGCGATACGCTGCGGGCCTCTCTTCGGCGGCTTTTCGGGATTCAAATAACGCGTCCCTTTGTCGTTGAGGGAAATCTCCACCATCCATTTGCCCGCGTGAGCGGGGCGCAGGCCGCGCGTTGCGAGCGGGAGCGAGAACCGGAAATAACAGACACCGGCACGAGAAACAAACCGCGCCCAGGCTGAGCCGGGCAGATCGCCCGGGCGGACACGCTGCCCGTCGGGCGCAACCAGTGTGATGTCGAGACCTTGCGGACAAGGGGAGAGCACCAGGATGTCCGCGCCGTAATCGGAGTCCGCAAGCAGGAACGGGACACGGCCGGGCGGCATGCCGTCGCGCACCTCGCCGTGCGGATCGAGCACCACCTCCGCGTTGCTCACGCTGGCGAGGATTTGCAGGAAGTACTTCTTGAGCCGCGTCTCCTGATCGTTGTCTGGAGCACCCGTCATTACGAGATAACCGTCAAGCCCCTCGGTGAGCGCGCTGAGCGCCTCGACATTAAGCTCGGCGGGGATGCCTATGCCGACGGCGAAAGTGTCGGCGGTGATCAACGAGTTCACATCACGGATGAACGGCTGGCGGTTCTCCTTCCCGTCGCTGAGCACGAGCACCGCCTCCGTGTCAAACGGCTCCTGGCCCGTCGCGGAATCCGCAAAGACCTCGACCGCCGCTTCGAGGCCCGAACCAATGGAGGTGCTTCCGGAAGAATCCAACTGCGGCCCCGCGATGATCCCGCGCGCGGTCGCACGGCCTGTGCCGCCGTTCTCATCGCCCATGAGCGTGGCCTCCATGATGCGCTCCGCCGTCTGGTCAAAGCGCACGATGCTCAGCGCGTTCTCCGCCGTCATCACATCCACGAGCACATCGGCGGCGCGGCGTGCGATGTCGATCTTCCGCATGCCATCGGTGCCCTCGTCATCCATGCTCCCGGAGCAGTCGAGCACCAGCGCCAGAGAGACGCGCGGACGCTCGATCGTGTGCGCGCCGACGAAAATCTCCTTCATCTCACCGGTCTCGACGCACTCCACCGTCATCGTGCCACTTGCGGTGTCATCGACCGCCGTGCTCGTGTAGGAAACCCAGATCCGCCCGATGGCCAGCGGCTCCGCGTCCGACGGACCGACTGTGACCGAGGTGCCGAATGGAAAGTCAAACACCCCTGGCAGGCCGCTGCGATCCTTCACGCGAAAAGTCTTCGGCCCGTTCGTGAAGGCCTCCCACACCAGCGCACGATGGGTGGTGACGCCCAGTCCGCCCAGCCCGACGGGCACATCCTCGAAAACCAGGAACTCGTCCGGAAACACGATGGACTCCGGCGGCAGGAGCGGATCCAGCGCGACGCGGATCTCGAACTGGCACACCGGACAGAAGGCGGGTGCCGCCTCCTGCCTCATCTTGCAATTGAATACGGGGCGGAAGATGCCGCAATGGAAGTAGCGCGCCCCCTCGTAAGCGCCGACTGTGCCCGGCGGCTCAGGATCGGCTGCGCGTGGATCACATGTGGTGCAGTCTGGATTGACGGTGGTGGGAACCGACACGCCCGGCGTGAAGAGAAAGGACCACTTTGTCGCGGATGAATCCGCAGTGACGTTTGGCTCCGCCGGCTCACCACCCGAATAGGAGTCGTGTCCCGTCTCTCCGCTGCCGCATCCAGCAAGGGACTCGTATTCGTCCGCCAGGCCAAAAGCAGAATGTCCCATCTCGTGGATGGCGATGTCGATGCTGTCGTTGCTTGATCCGCACACCGCGACCGGGCCGCCCGATCCACCGTACTGCGCATCGTTGACGATGACGATGATGGCGTTGTGCTCCTGGCAGTGGTCATCCGCCACCTGCAAGGCCAGGGCATCGTTGGCAGTGAGCAGTCGCTCAAGCGGAGGAGCATGGTACGTGGCATCAAAATAGGTGTCCACATTCACCGCAGCCACCGCCCCGCCAGCCTGCCGGTCCGCTCCAGACTCGTCACTGGCGACATCCACGCGCACCACATTGACCGCGTTCCACAGCTCTCCGAAAGGTGCCCGCGCCCGCAGCGCCGCGATGAAGCGTCTCACATCGTTGTGAAAGGTTCCCATCTCGGAAGCACGGTAGCCGTCCCCCATGACCACGAGATTCCACCGCTCCAGGTTCTCGCCGTGATCCACGATCTTGACGCTGCCAAGCACACTGCCATCAGACGCGCCCATTATTTCATCTCCCTCCAGATTTCTTTTTCGGCGTCCAGCGCCAATTGCAAACGCACCTCCGACGACGCCACCTGGCCCGCATCAGGACGCAGTGGCGGGGTGAAAAGCCGCACCCCGGCAGCTCCAGGCAGCATCGGCACGATCACGTCGAAGAATCCTGCCGCCTCAGGATTTGGCACACGGGTAAAGCTGTTGGTTTTTGTGCCATTATGCACTTCGAGGTCAAAACGCAGCACTGGCCCCAGATTCTTCGACCACAACACCCTGCCTTCCTTGTCCAGCACTTCCAGCCAGGTGCCTGCCGAGCCTTGCGACAACGGAGACTTCGCGGCAACAGGCAGCACCTTCATGAATGTACGCACCGCGGCAAGCCGGATCCGCTCCTTGTCATAGGCAAGACGCAATCGCGCGCACCTTTCAAGTCTTCCCTTGCCTGACGGGAAGCTGACATTCCCTGACTCTGCTCGTTTTGAGTTCATTTTGGAATTACATTTGCCACTTTATCTGGTGGCGACTTTGGGGTCAATGAAAATACTGTGACTGATCGTTGATTTTCTTGAATCGACTCATCAGAGGGTCGGTCCCGCGTATTGACGCATTTTTTAGCCGAGATTCCGAGTTGTCATACTTGTCTTGCTCTGAGGCGCTGATGCCGACGAGGACGTCGGCGTTCCGGCCGAGAACTTTTCTCCGTGTCTTGTAGGACAAAAGTCATGAGAATTGTTCATAAATGCCGGAGGCAAGGTAGCGGCAGCGCGAGCCCGAAGGGCAGAGCTCGCGCGCTGGCGCCAAGCCAGAGCTACCGGTTTGTGAACAATTCTCATGACCTTCCTACCGATGGCCGAAGGCCACAAATTTCCCCGGAAATATCTTCCTGCCTTGTGTAAGGTTGGGAGAGCCAAGTCTCCCCAGAGCTCCGGCAGGAGCCCTGGGGAAGCTGTAGGTGAGATCATTCCGTGTCTCGAACCGGCGCAAGCCAAGTTCATCACGAAGCAGCGATCCCCTGCAGCATCTTGGCTTGATCTCAAACAGTTGACCGAGCCCCATCAGAGGGGTCGGTCCCGCGTATTGACGCATTTTTTAGCCGAGTTTCGCGGAGTTGACGCAGTGTCATCGCTATGCGGTGCTGATGCCGACGAGGACGTCGGCGTTCCGGCCGAGAACTTTTCTCCGTGTCTTGGTGTCTCCGTGAGAGGCTTGCGCCGCAGGCGATGTGGTGGAAACGCGGTGGAGGATTGCTTTCAAGGCATTGTCTGAATTTTACCTTGACGACATGTATCCTCTTGGCTACACTGCTTGCGAATGGATATTCGCAAAACCGAGGAGTTCTCAAAATGGCTCGATGGCCTAACTGATATTCAGGCAAGGGGCCGCGTACTGGTGAGGATCGAAAGGCTCGCCATGGGAAACCCCGGCGATGTAAAAGCCGCCGGCGAGGGCGTTTCGGAACTACGGATCCACTACGGGCCCGGTTACCGCGTTTACTACAAACAGCGCGGGAGCGAGTTGGTGATTTTGTTGGCCGGCGGGGACAAGGGATCCCAATCCCGGGATATCAAAATCGCACTGCGTCTTGCCAAGAACCTTCCCGATTCATTTTTATCATGAAAAAAACTAAAACCACACGCTACGATGTTGCGGAGCATCTGAGGACTCCCGAAGAGATGGCCGTCTACTTGGAAGCCTGCTTTGAAGAGGGCGGCAACGATGCCGGTTTCATCGCCAAAGCGCTTGGGGACATCGCCCGGGCAAAGGGAATGACGCAAGTCGCACGTGATGCGGGAATGTCACGCGAGAGCCTTTACAAGGCGCTTTCGGGGGATCGGAGTCCTGCCTTTGAAACGATCCTCAAGGTTGTTGGCGCCCTCGGCTTGAAGCTACACGCCCAAGCGGTGAAAACTTGAAGGGCCTACTAATTGGGGAAGAGTCAGAGAGGCCAGCAAATTATTGATATTTCATTGCGTTAAGGACGCTTTTGAATCCAGCAAGCGCAAGAATTGGCCCCGCATTTTGACGTATTGGCTTTGCCGGAGTTGACGCAGTGTCATCGCTATGAGGTGCTAATGCCGACGAGGATGGCGGAGTTCCGGCCGAGAAGTTTTCTCCGTGTCTTGGTGTCTCCGTGAGAGGCTTGTGCCGTGGCGATGTGCTGGAAACGCGGTGAAGATTATGCCGCATTTTTATCGGCTTTCAGCCCAGAAATGGATTCACCACTCGGACTCCGTCGTAATTCTGGCCGTGATTCAGGTCTTCCGAATAAAGTGTGGTGCAACCCAGTTCCAGAGCGGCCGCAATGATCGTGGCGTCCCAGTGCGAAACTTGAAACCTGCGACGGATTCGCACCG
>VFJO01000101.1 GCA_009886045.1 Verrucomicrobiota bacterium | reverse complement strand
CCTTGCTGCACGAGCGGATCCCAACTCGGGGCCGATCCGGATTCCCGATAGATTTTCGTGTAGGCCGAGCGCTCGGAGATGGTGATGGTGCCATCCGTGCCCATGAACGATTCGGCATAGCCGCCGCCCGCGCTGGTGGTGGTGAGAACCTGGTAGAATGCCCTCGCCCCGCCTTCTGGCGTATCGTAGTCGAAAATGCACATGACATTGTCGAAATGCTCGCGGTCTTTGAAGTAGTCGCAACCGCCCGAGGCGATCACGGACTTTGGCGGACCGCCGAAGAACCAGTTGAAGATGTCGATCTGGTGGGCACCGAGGTCAGAAATCGGCCCGCCGGAGAGGTCTTTGTAGAGGCGCCAATTCAAGAAGCGGCGCTGGAGTTCCTCAATCGACAAATCCTCACTGGGACGGCCGTAACCGTATTTGAGAAGCGTTTCCTTGTTGGGAAGAATCTTGGCAGGAACCGTGATATCCCGGGAGGAGCTGACGGCGCGGTTCCAGTGCGCGTTGGCATTGATGATGCGGCCGCAGATTTTGTGGCGTTGGATGAGTTCCTTGAGCGTGTAAATGTAGCGGGGGTTGCTGCGGCGCTGGTGGCCGATCTGGCAAAGTTTTCCGGTTTCATCCATCGCCTTCACCATGGAACGCGCACCTTCGAGGCTGTTGGACATCATTTTCTCGCAATAGACATTTTTGCCGGCTTGCAAGGACATGACGGTATGCGGGGCGTGCCAGAAATCCGGCGTGGTCACGATCACGGCGTCGAGATCCTTCTCCTTCTCGAGCATGTCGCCGGCGTCGATGTAGCGTTTAGGGTCGTAGCCGAAGCGGGAGCGAATGCGGCCGTAGGCGGCACCCACGCGGTCCTTCATGATGTCGCAGACGGCGGTGTAGCGGAGGCCGGGAATGTTGACCATCGCATTGAAAACGACCTCGTGCTGTTTGCCGCAGCCGATAAAGCCCACATTGATCATGTTCGACGGGGCCGCAGCACCGCCGATCGCTTTGAGGATCGAGGGCGCGCCAAGAACGAGCCCAGCGCCGGCGAGGGCGCTTTTATGCAAGAAGCTTCGCCGGGTCATGCCAGCGGTATCCAAGGATGTCAGATTTTCCATCGGCCAGTGAGTTCGAATTTATTGTATTTGGAGTAGAAAAGCATAAGGGCGATGAGCGTGATATGGATTCCCAGCCAGGCGACGCCGGAGCTTTCGTTGATCAGGATCAAACCAAAAGTCAGGCTCGTATAAAGCAGGCCCATGAAAAAAAGCGTGTAGCGGGTGGCAAAGCCAACAAGGAGAGCCAACCCCAAAAGAATGAAAGCCGGCCCGAGAATGGCATCGTAGAGTTTCAACGCCGGTCCGGGCAAGAGCGGTTCAGCCGCAAATTTGTCCATCAGCGCGGTCGGCACCCCGTGGTAATAAGCGAACCCATAGACTTTCGTCGTTGTGGCGTCTGTGAGACCATAGGAATTCACTGCCCCGTCGATCATCACGCCTTTGTCGGAAACTGCCGTGCCCGCATATTTTTCGATCCCAGAACCAATCGCCCGAAGGGCAAGCCAGCTTCGGAGAAGGAGAACGCCCAAGGTAGCGCCCAGGTCACAAGGAAGTTTTGATTCGGATATTTGCTCTGGATTCATAGTTTATGCGAGATAGTTCGGAAGCGGGGGGGATTGCTAATGGAGACTACTAATCCATTACCGAGGATGCGTCTTGTATTTTGTCGTTTATTTTTTGTATTTTTTCAACACTTGAAAACAAAGGAGAAATCACCCGCTTCCGAATTGGAGGCACTGCTGGCAGCCGCAACCACGGCCTTCGCCTACCTCCCCGATGTGTCGTTTTTTGCAAAGGACAAGCAAGGGAGATTCATTGCCGCCAACCCTGCATTCCTCAAGCTCTGCGGTCTCTCGGACCTGAACGATCTTTTGGGCAAAACCGACTTGGATTTTTTCCCAAAAAAGCGCGCGCAATTGTATATGCACGACGATCGGAAAGTCATGGAGACCGGCGTGAAATTGGAAAATCAAATCGAGCCCATGCCTCACGGCAAATCAAGTGCCGCCTTGATCATGACAACGAAATTTCCGCTATGTTCGGCCGACGGGCACATACTGGGCCTGGCCGGCATCGCGAGAAACCTCTTGGAGACCTCGGTGCAATCCACCGAGATGAATGAGTTCGCCAAAACCATCGACCACATCGAGCGCTTCAGCCGTGAACGCTTCGACCTTCCAACCCTTGCCGCCAGGCAGGGAATGTCCCCGAGCAAATTCGAGCGAAGGTTCAAAAAAATCTTCCACATGACCCCTTCCGCCTTCCATCTCCAGGTGCGGCTCAGACAGGCCCGAAAGGATCTTCTCGCCACCACGAAATTAATTAGCGAGATCGCCCTCGAGTATGGCTTTTACGACCAGAGCCATTTCACCAAGAGATTCATTGCTGTTTATGGAATCCCGCCAATGCGCTTCCGCAAAATGGCGGACGATTCATCGGCAAATGAAAGCGCGTCCTGAAAAACCTGCCCAGCCTTCCAGAAGGTCTATCTGAGCCATCACGATGGAGGAGCGGGGCAGTTCGCACCCGCTTGCTTCATCCTCGTGCCCGCTTGGCGCCTCGCTGTGCAGAGTTCCTCCGATACTCTCTCGGCGGGCAATCGTAGCGGTTCCTGAAAGCACCGGCGAAATATTGGCTGGATTCGAACCCGCAACAAAATGCGATCTCCGTGATGGTCATTGCGGGATTTTCCACCAAAAGACGCGCGGCGGCATTGAGTCGCAAGTGAATGAGATGAGTTACGGGTGTCTGGTTCACAATCTTGCGGCAAAGCGTTGCGAATTGTGAACGCCCAAGCCCGCATGCCGCGGCCATCGTTTCAAGGGTCCACGGCTCATCCAAGCGCAGGGCGAGATTTTTCAAAAAAAGCCGCACGGTCCGCTCGCTGCCGGTCAGTGAGGCATCGAGCGCCGGATTTCGTTTCTCCAACAACTCCGCCAGCAGGATGATCAACCCGTTGATGGCGATCTTGACCCTCGCCAGATTCGTATCCGCCGTGCCGTGCGCCACCGAGGCGTCGAGTCGCTGGAAACACTCGCCGATCCTGCGATCGGCATGCCAGAAGGCATCTTCATTCTGGCGGAGTATTTCCGTGAGGCGGTCGAGTCCGGATTTCGGAAAAAACAGCCACTTCGGCCATTTCCAGGGTTGGTTGGGCCGACGCACCCCCACATCGAGAATGATCCAAGAGTAATGGCAGGGCGGTAGGCTCGGGTCCCCCACCCTGTGCCTCTGCCACGGGCGGGTGATGGTGAGCGCGCCAGGCTCCAAGATTGCGGACTTTGATCCGATGCCGAAAGGAAGCGTCCCAGCGGAAAGGTAGCCGATTTCAATGCCCTCGTTGCAATGCCAACCCAGCCCCCAATCCTGCGCGGCGGGGGCGTTCCAAAATCCCGCCATGCAAAGTTCCTTCAGATCGTGGCGCGGCAGCCGCGTGCCGGGGTAGCTGCCACGGGACAGCGCCTCGAACCGCAACCCGCCCTCGGCCGAGGCCCGCTTGAGCGGTTCGCAGGTATCCGCGTGAAACAATTCCCGCTCGGTGCGAAAGTGGCGTCGTTTTTCCATGGGGATCGCCATGTACAATATTTACCAGTGGCAAACATTGCAAGAATCCGTGTGCACCACATCGTATGTTTATTCGTTCAGGCACTGCGTCGGATCGCAGCGCCCATCGACCCACCATCGAAACTCCACCTGCCAATACCCGTTATCTCTATTCACCAGACCCGCTATGAAAATCGGCTGCTTCGCCCTTATCCAACCGTTTTCGCCCATGCGGCGACAATTCGAACTCGTCCGCGAGCTGGGCTTCGACTACGCTGACCTCACCGACAACCACACCGGGGCCACGCTCGGGACGGAATACGGTTTCTCAGCCTCGTTCAGCTTGGACTCACATCCGGCGACGATTCTCGAAATGGTGAAGGAATTCGGCATCACCCTCACCAGCGTCTGCGCCCATGCCAACCTTCTCGATCCCACAGCTTCGGACCGCTATGGCACGGCGGAAATCGTGAAGGCGATCAAGTTGGCCCATTTTCTCAGCGTCAAACAAGTCATCACCACCGAGGGCGACCCGAAGACGGAGTTCGGCCACCAGCTCACAGATGACCAGCGCCTCTTCAGCATCCGCGAAAAACTCCATGAGCCGATCCGTTGGGCGAAAACCTTCGGCATCGAGCTTCTGTTGGAACCGCACGGCATTCTCACCGACACCGTGGACGGAATGTCACGCATCCTCGACGCGCTCGGGCACGAGGAAACGGTCGGCATCAACCTCGACACCGGCAACTCCTGGCTCGGCGGCGGCGATCCGCTGCAGTTCGTGAAAACTTTCGGACCACGTATCAAGCATGTTCACTGGAAAGACATGCCCGAAGAGTGGCTGCCAAAACGCGGCACACAGTTCGGCTGCGGCATGGGCCTCATCCCCTTGGGGGACGGCATCGTTGGCATCGAAGCCATCGTCAAGGAACTGCTCGCTACCGGCTTCGACGGCCCCACCACTCTGGAAATCGCCGGCGAAGAAGCCGTCAAGGTCTCCGCCGAACGCCTCCGCCAATGGGCCGGTCAATAATCCTCAACTCCAAAACCTTAGTTCCATGACCACACGCCGCCACTTCCTGAAAACCTCCACCGCCGCGCTGGCCGCGCCGCTCTTCCTGAACGCTTCTCGCCTCTTCGGAGCGGAGGCCCAAGGCCGCACCATTCGCACCATTCGCATCGGCCACATAGGCGTAGGCGATCGCGGCAGTCTCGTGCTTCAAAATTTCCTTTCCACAAAGGGAGCCATTTCGGCAGCCATCGCCGATCCGTTCCGCCAGCGGCGCGAGGCTGCGGCTGTTCGCATCAAAAATATGCAAGGGCACGAACCGAGTCTCTACAACGACTTCCGCGACCTTCTCGCCGACGACTCGATCGATGCCGTGATCATCGCCACACCGGATCATTGGCATGTGCCCATCGGAATCGCCGCCTTGCGCGCGGGGAAGGATATCTATGTGGAAAAACCCCTCGGGCTCTCGCTGGATCAAAACAAGGCGATGCTCGAAGCCTGCCAGAAATCCAACCGCATCTTCCAATACGGCACCCAACAGCGAAGTGTGGAAATCCTGAAACGGGGCGTCGAACTCGTGCTCAACGGCTACATCGGTGATCTCGAGCGCATCGATGTGTGGGCTCCCAAGGGCAAAAGCGGTGGATCGCTTGAGGAAATTCCGGTGCCTGAGGGACTCGACTACGAGCTCTACATCGGCCCCGCGCCCATGCGACCCTGCACCAAGGATCGCATCACCCGCCATGGATCGTGGTATTGCCGGGACTACGCCTTGGGATTCATTGCCGGATGGGGTGCACATCCGCTGGATATCTCGATCTGGGGCCAAGACTACGACCAGCAGGGGCCGTTCAAGGTGCGCGGAACCGGCAAAATCCCCACCCCCGACGCCCTCTTCAACACCATCACCTCATGGGATGTCCACATCGAGTTCGCGGGCGGCATCAAGACCCACTTCATGAGTGAGGATGTCGCCAAACCCATCGTCGAGACCTATCGGAACAACTTTTCCACAAACGGCACCACCTTCTTCGGCACAAAAGGCTGGGTAAGCATCAGTCGCGACAGCTACGCGGCCAGCAACCCCGAGTGGTTCCGAGTGAAAATGAGCGAGGGAGACAAGCGCGTGGCTTATCACAAAAATTACTCCCAGGCCTTTGTCGATACCGTGCGCGACCGCACGCCCTCAATCGGTCCTATTCAAGACGCGCTGCGCTCGGATGCCATCAGCCACCTCTCTGCAATCGCCATCCAGTCTGGCGAAGAGGTGGTTTGGGATCCCAAAGCCTACCGAATCCTATCACCGGAACCGCTCAACAAACTGATGAGCGTGGAGGCCCGAGCTCCGTGGCAGCAAGTCTGAAGCGCCCCGGCAGGAACCGGTTCCAAACTAGAACGACCCCCGATCAGGCCTCCGCATATTCACATATTATTTTCTTTTTGCAACTTCACCTTTCTGCTGCAACCTCCGCATCGTATTCCAAACACTATTGGGCCCACCAGCATTGAGTTCCTTCTCAATCCACCCCAACGACATCGCCGTTTTTTTTCGTAGCCCCGCCGCCAATTTGATTTTCAGCGCGTGTCCCTTCATTCGTGCTCTCAGTCCCTCAAGTTCCACTTCTCTTTTTCCCAAAAACTCCGCGATTACAAGCCTCGCCTTTTCCTCCATCGTTTTGGCTACGGCATCCCCCTCGTGATACCAATGTCTCTAATATTATAGACTTTCAAAGGTGCGCATGCGGGCACGCGTCTCGCTCGCCTTTGAATGACTTGCAGTCTGAGTAGGGACACCCTCGCCACTTTTCATAGATTCCAAAAGCAACCCGCTTTTGGTATCATGCTTCACCGGAAAATTGCTGCAATTAGGCCTTTCAGCACTGATTCAGCAAGGCGGCGAAGCGAAACTGACACAGAAAAGCCGTTACAACGTTCTGAAATCACATGGAAATTTTCGGTTCTTTGAGTAACAGAACATTACAGCCCGAATTTCGAATCATCCATACCACAAGCGCCTCGCATTTGGAGAGTGCGCGGGCGTCTGCTTGGTGTGCATCGGTGTGCTTTTTCATTGCGATGGGTAGACTGTGAGAAAGCGGATCAGTTTCCACACGGCCGAGACGGCCGTGCTCTCTTCTTTTGCGATACAAAGTCCAATTTCAAAGAGACATTGGTATGAGACCTTTTTTACAAACCGCCGGCCAAGTTGAGAAGCGCTTCTCCGGCTTCGGTGCTCCCTAATGGGACAATGAGTCAAACCACAGGGATCCCGATGTCACCAGAAGATCGTGTAAAGAGCCGCAAGCACTCCAAGAATCATGAGAGTTCCCACAGCAAAGCCATTGCTCACTTTGAACATCGAGCTATCAATTTCCAGTCCATTGGTTTTCACTCCCCGGCTGACTTCATACTTGCTGATGATGATCATTCCGACCACTGATAAGATAAATACGAAGCCCATACGGTCGAGAAAGGGAATTTCATAAACTCCGGCCTCATTGGCTTTAGCAAAACCCGAGGAGGCTAGGAAAGAAAGATCCGCAAAGTTAGGTAAGAATTTGAAAATGATCGACATGATAAATCCTCCGATTGTCGCAAAAAGAGCCGCGCTCGATGTTGCATTCTTCCAAAAGAATCCGAGTATGAACATCGCAAATACCCCAGGGGAGACAAACCCAGTATACTCTTGGATGTACTGAAAACCGCCTTTTTTGTCGATACCTAACAATGGAGCAATGATCACTGCAATAACCATCGCAACCACCACTGTGGCACGACCAATCCACACCATTTTCTTCTCGTCCGCCTGCGGGTTGATTTTCTTCAGATAGACATCCAGCGTGAAGATAGTTGCTATGCTGTTGGCCTTACCTGCGAGGGAAGCCACCACTGCTGCGGTCAATGCTGCAAACGCCACCCCCTTTAACCCCGCAGGCAATAAATTGAGCAGCACTGGATAGGCTCGATCTGGATTAACTTCCCCGTTTTGAAGCATCTCTGTCTGGAAGTTTCCTTCCTGATAGAGAACATATGCGGCGATACCCGGCAGGACGACGATTACCGGCATCAAGAGCTTGATGAATGCCGCAAACAGCAAGCCGGATCGTGCTGTTTTCAAGTCCGCTCCAAGAGCTCTTTGGGTGATGTATTGATTACAACCCCAATAATTTAAGTTCACAATCCACATGCCGCCGAGAAGGACTGTCAGTCCCGGCAAGTCCATGTAATACTTATTATCCTGAGGGAGAATCATGTGAAAATGATCCTGAGCCCTGTCTTTCACGAATCCAAAGCCCTGCAACATCCCATTGCCACCAAACTTCTCGGCCACGAGGTCAAGCGCGAGATAAGTCGTAATAAGGCCACCCAAGATGAGGAAAAACACTTGGATCACATCTGTGTAGCCGATGACTTTCATGCCTCCCAAAGTAATGAAAATCGCGAATAACGCGAGCAGCCCCATACAAAGTGTGAGATTGATTCCGGAGATACTATTAATTGCCAGAGCCCCAAGATACAAAATGGAAGTTAAATTTACTCCAACATACAGAAGCAGCCAAAAAACCGCCATAATCATAGCAACCTTGCTGTTGTATCTCTGATTCAAAAACTGCGGCATCGTGTAGATTTTATTCTTGAGATAAACTGGTATGAAAAACACCGCCACAATGACCAAAGTAGCCGCAGCCATCCATTCGTAAGTCGCAATGGCTAACCCCATGGTGAACCCGGATCCGCTCATTCCGATGAACTGCTCGGCAGAAATATTCGAAGCAATCAGCGAAGCCCCAATCGCCCACCAAGTCAGTGAACCTTCAGCGAGAAAGTATTCATGAGAAGCAGAGGTTGTAGATTTGTTTTTTCGCCTGTAAACCCAAATCCCGTAGCTCGCCACGATGGCAAAATACACAAAAAAAACAGTATAATCTAGGTAACTTAGGGTCTGCATATTTAAATTATTTGGAGGGGGTTAAACTCAGAGACAAGGCTTAAAGATCATTACGAAAGTAAAGTCTAAGTAAAAACCATGCCTGACTTGGAATGGGCGAGTCAACAATTTTTTTGTAAATTCGGTTAGGACGAGCACCAGCGGTGGCACCTTCACAAAACGCATCGAGTCTTTCACTGCCGCTTACAACCTCAACGGCCGGATTCTCCCGATTAAACAATGGCTCGGAGAACTCGCCCGCCGCCATGATCTGAAAAACGAACTGCCGCGCATCAACCAGGAGATCCAAGCACGCCTCGCGCAGCAAAAGAGACACCTCGCCGTCCTCGGCTGGGCTGCCTTGTTGGCACTCGCGGGAGCTGCCATCGCCGTCCTCCTCCTGCATACCTCAATAGCCACTTGTGCTGCGTTTTGCGCGTAATCCCGAACTCCTCACTCAGCTCGCTTACCGAAAACCATCCGCTTTACGCCAAATTAATAAATCGTTGTTTCTATTCCATTGGTAACTCATTTTTCCAGGGCATACTCTCCACTCTATGTGTAACCCATGTCCTCGGTCACTTTGTAAACGATCTCCTCGGTTCATACCAAGGCTTGCTGGGGTAGCCCGCTGAAGGCCGTCACGGAAACCCGGATAACTGGCTTGACCGACCCGCGGGTAGTGGCACTCTTGCTGTTTGCGCTGCTGTGCGTGCTCTATTTCTTCCTCCACTAGCTTATATTTGAAAATGACAAGCCACAATCCGACCATGTCCGCCTTCGTGCTCCACGGCGCGAAGGACATCCGCAAAGAAGTAGTCCCCCGCCCCGCTCCCGGCCCCGGCGAGGTGCTGGTGGCGGTGCGCGCCGCGGGCATTTGCGGTAGCGACCTTCACTACTTCGCCCACGGCCGTTGCGGCAACTTCGTCCCCACCCAGCCGTTCATCCTCGGCCACGAATTTGCCGGTGAAATCGTCGCCCACGGCAAAGGAGTGCAAAGCCCGGCCATCGGCACCCGCGTGGCCGTCGATCCGTCGCGCGCTTGCGGTCGCTGTAAACAATGCCGCCAAGGCCGCTACAATCTTTGCCCGAAGATGGTCTATTTCGGCTCTGCCAGCGTGACACCGCCGTGCAACGGCTGTTATGCGGAATACATTACCGCGCCCGCGCAAAACTGCTGGCCGCTGCCCGACGGTTTCGAATACGCATGGGGAGCACTGCTGGAGCCGATGAGTGTCGCCATGCACGCGGTCCAACGCAGCGGCGGCGTGGGCGGGAAATCCGTGCTCATCACTGGCGGAGGCACCATTGGCCAGATGATTTTGTTAGTGGCCGTGGCCTTCGGCGCCAGCAAGGTGATCGTTTCCGATATCAAGCCCTTCTCCCGCGACTTCGCGGAGAAGCATGGCGCAGCCGGCACGCTCGATCCGACAAGCAAAACTCTGACGGACGATGCCGCCAAACTCTCACTCGGCGGCTTCGAGGTGGTCTTCGAGGCGGCAGGCGTCGCGGCCGCGCTCGACCAAGCGATCCGCCTCAGCGCACTCGGAGCCACTGTCGTGCAAGTCGGCACTCTGCCCGATGGAACGGCCATTCCGGCCAATGCCCTGCTCTCCCGCGAACTCCAATATGTCGGATCATGGCGCTTCGCCAATGTCTTCGAACGCGTCATCGAGATGGTCGTCTCCGGCCGCATCAACCCCCGCGCATTGATCACCAAGATCCATCCATTCGAAAATCTCTCCGAAGCCATCGTCGAAGCAGGATCCGGAGAGAATGTCCTAAAAATTCAGATCGCCAACCCAGCCTGACCCTCGCCATGGACTACACCGAACTTGGAAAAACCGGACTCAATGTTTCCCGCCTCAGCTTCGGAGCCTCCGCGCTCGGCGGTGTGTTCCGCGATATCGACGAAGCCGACGGCATCCGCGCCGTCCACACCGCGCTTGACGCAGGCATCAACTACTTCGATGTCGCCCCCGCTTACGGCGGCACCGTCGCAGAAACCGTTCTGGGCAAGGCGCTCAAAGGCATTTCACGCGACCGCTATTTCCTCTCCACCAAGGCCGGCAAATACACCACGCCCGGCAGCTACGGCGCCGTCGAACTCGACTTCTCATCATCAAGAATCCGCAACGGGCTTGAGGAAAGCATGCAGCGCCTCGGCGTCGATTACCTCGACATCGTCCATCTCCACGACTTCGAATATCAAGGCGGCTCACAAACCTCGAGCGCCTTTGCTGAAGGCTTTCCCACGCTGCTCGCCCTCAAGCAAGAGGGCCGCATCGGAGCCGTCGGCGCGGGCATCTATCCGCTCGACCTCTGGCAGCTCGTCATCTCCGAGGCCCCAGTCGATGCCATCCTAACTCACAATCATTACTGCCTCATCGACACCCGTGGGCTTGAACTCGTCGAGCCATGCCGCTCCAAAAACATCGGCATGATCAACGCCTCGCCTTTCGCCAGTGGGCTTCTGACCGGCGGTAAAATCGCCGACTGGCATCCCGCCAGCGCAGGGGAACGCACCCTCTTCGCCGAGGCCGCCGCATTTTGCGAAAGTCACGGCAGCTCTATCGCCAAGCTCGCGTTCCAGTTCGCCTGCCAGCAAAGTCCGTTCCACACCACGATGTTCAGCACCGCCCGCAGCACCTCGCTGCAGCGTAACCTCGCTTGGTATGGCGAGGCTTACGACACCTCGCTGCTCGCCGAAGTGAGAAACATTCTCGCCCCCGTCATGAACCAACAATGGGACTTTGACGCCGGTGTTGAGAAATTGGAAAAATAACCTGCCTATGCTCGCCGCCATGATCAAAAAATCTGGGGCAAAACAGACTGATTTATGAAAATCGACAGCCACCACCACCTCTGGGCCATCAACGACACCGACTATGTCTGGATGACCGAAGTATACGACGTGATCCGCCGCAACTTCCTCGCTCCCGACCTGTATGCCGCACTCGATGAATCCGGAATCGACGGCAGCGTCGCAGTCCAAGCCAGACAGATGACCGCGGAGACGGATTTTCTATTAGCCACTGCTGATACCAATCCGCGCATCAAGGCCGTGGTCGGCTGGGTTCCTCTCTGCGAGAATGGCGGCGAGCCATTTCTGGAACGCTACGCCGCGCATCCGAAACTTCGCGGTGTGCGCCATGTCGTCCATGACGAGCCGGACGATGATTTTGTCCTCCGCCCCGGCTTCAACGCAGGCATCCGCAACCTCGCGAAATACAATCTCACTTACGATCTCCTGATTTTCTGGAAACACCTGCCGCAGACGATCCAGTTTGTGGACATGCATCCCAACCAACCGTTCGTCGTCGATCACATCGCCAAGCCACGCATCATTGCGGGAAACTTCGACACCGACTGGGCAACCGGCATCCGCGAGTTGGCCAAGCGCGAAAATGTCAGCTGCAAGATTTCCGGCATGCTCACCGAGGTGCACGGAGAAACCTGGGATCTTGAATTGCTGCGCCCTTACTTTGAAACGGTTTATGAAGCATTCGGTCCGCAACGCGTGATGTTCGGCTCCGATTGGCCGGTCTCCCTGCTCCGCTCCAACCATGCCGGGTGGACGAGCGTTTGCGCCGACCTAACCGAAAATCTGGATGCCGCCGCACAAGCTGCTTTCTGGGGCGGCAACGCGGCGCGCATCTATCAAATCCCGAACTGCTGATTTTCCCGTCCTCAGCAGCCATACAAACCATGAAAACTCTATTCCCTGAAAATCTCGCCGATCGCATTCGTGCCGCTAACCTGAAATCCCTTCTTTCCGACCGGAGAGGCCGATGAACACAATCGGAGCATTTTTTTTCGGGCTACGGCTGTGTTGGTTCGGCGTTTTTTGCCCAGACGGGCGGGGCGGCGAAGAGGTGTAGGAGTTTGAGTTTGGCGAGTTTGCCGAGTTTGAATGGGTTTTTAGGGGGAAGTTAGGTTAGCCGTCGGGTTATCTTGAAGATGTGGTATTAGGCCCCGGAGCATGCCGGGTTGAGAGTGGGAAAAAAGGCCTATTAAAAGGGATCACTGCCTGGGTGGGAGGTGGATGGATCGCGATTCCATGACAACGCGGCATCTGAAGCCGAAGGGTGTGGATTCGTTGGTGATAAGGCCCGACCGCTGTCGTCCGATTCTTACGGGGTGGAGCCCCCCTGGCCTATTCCTGCCGAAAAGGCCGCGCTGGCGTTCGTTCCTGGCATTCCCCGTCGAAGCGATAGCTCCGAGATTCGCCAGATCGGTTAGCACTTGATGTGGTTTTTCCATTTTCTTTCTTCAGGAACCTGCAAAACAATCGACTATGGATTTTTCGCTGACACCGATGGGACGTTTGGTGGTGGAAACCGGGCAGGGGGAATCACCTTTTACGGATGACTCGATCATCGAGGCCTTCATTGATGGGAATGGATGTGGACTGCTGGCGCTGGCGGCTTGTGACAGGTCGGACATGCCGTCGGGAGGGAGCTTCGTTTTTTGGCGAGGTTTTGCGAATTCTTGTCTCACGGCACTCGCCCACATGCCAGAGTCTGCGGATGGCACTTTTCCGGAGTCGGCTCCGATGCCTGAGGGGTTGGCCTTTGACTTGACTCTGCGGATTCCTGCGATGCGGGGGGCCGAGTATGCGAAGCCAGAGGTTTTTGAGGTTTTGTGGAGATCTATCGTCGAAGCTGCGCGGGTGGCCTGCCTCCCGGTCGGTGGCTTGCGTGCTTGGTTGGCCACGGTCAATCCCGCCCTCCAACTCCTTGGCAAGGTCACCTTTCACCTTGCTGAGAACAAGCGGACCCCTGAAATGCCATTTGCTTTTCTTGCGACTTATACTCACCGGTTGACCGCAGGCGAAAAGCCCGTCCACCTGCCTTTAGCGCGCGCCTTGCAGGAGTATGCCGGCGCCAAGAACCAGTCCGCCTTGAAATCCCTCCTTGAGCCTGTCCAGAGGGCGGCGGAGGCGAGCGCATGGGTGAGGGATTTGCTCGACAGTCGCCGGGTCTTTCAAGCGCAGGCGTGGTCTCCGGTGCAAGCCCATGCGTTCCTGCGGGAGGTTCCCGCGTTGGAGGCGGCGGGTATCGTGACGCGCATTCCAAACTGGTGGAAAAACGGACGCGCCTCGCGCCCGAAAGTGAGCGTGCGCATCGGCGAGGCCGCGAGTGGCGGTGTTGGCTTGGATGCGATGATGTCGTTTTCCATCGATACCACGCTGGATGGCGAACCGCTCACAGAGGTGGAATGGAAGAGCCTGATGGGTGCGGAGGAGGGGCTTTTCTCACTTCGAGGGCAGTGGGTGGAGGTCGACCGCGGCAAGTTGCAGGATGTGCTGGCACACTGGGAAACTGTTGCGGCAAAAAGCGAGGGCGTTTCATTTTTGGAGGCCATGCGCCTCCTTGCCGGATACCGCACTGGTTCGCAGAATGACGCAGGTGCCGGGCCTGCGGATACGCCGGAGTGGAGCCAACTCGTGGCTGGAAGCACGCTGAAAGACGCCCTGGCTCGAATGGCCGATCCAGCGGGTGCTGTCGCATTTGATCCGAATGAGCACATGGCCGCGACACTTCGCCCGTATCAGGAGGCGGGCGTGAAGTGGCTGTGGCTTTTGCAAAACCTCGGGCTGGGGGCCTGCCTCGCCGACGATATGGGTCTTGGAAAAACCATCCAAATCATCGGCCTGCTGAACCGCCTCAAAAGCGAGGCCCCCGGCGCACCCTCGTTGCTTATCGCGCCGGCTTCACTTCTGGCGAACTGGAAATCCGAGATCGCACGCTTTGCTCCGCGCCTGCGTGCGGTGTGCCTGCATCCCTCGGAGACCCCGCCGGAGAATTGGCGCGACGCAGCGAGTGCGGATAATCTTTTGCAAGGTTGTGACCTCGCGCTCACTACCTACGGCCAGGCCGCGCGCCTTGAGTGGTTGAAGGAACGGACATGGCGCCTGCTCATTCTCGACGAGGCCCAGGCTATCAAGAATCCTGGCAGCAAACAGACGCGCATGGTGAAGGTCATCCCGGCCCGCTCGCGCATTGCCTTGAGCGGCACTCCGATCGAAAATAGGCTGGGAGACCTCTGGTCCCTCTACGATTTTTTAAACCCCGGATTGCTTGGAAATTCCGCCGAGTTCTCGCACGCGGTGAAGCGCATTCAGGCCGAAGCTCCGCCGGACTTCGCCCCGTTGCGCCGCCTGATCGCCCCTTATCTTTTGAGGCGACTAAAAACCGACCGCCGTATCATTGCCGATCTGCCCGATAAAACCGAACTCACCGCATGGTGTCCGCTGGCCAAGAAGCAGGCCGTGCTCTACGAGAAAACCGTGGCCGAACTGGCCGAGAAGCTCGAATCGATCACGGATGGCATCCAGCGCCGGGGCTTGGTTCTGGCGTATCTCATGCGGTTCAAACAAATCTGCAACCATCCGGATCATTGGACCGGTGGCGGTGGCTACGATCCCGCGGCCAGCGGGAAATTCATGCGCCTAGCCGCCTTGGCCGAGGAGATCGCCTCCCGGCAGGAAAAAATGATCGTGTTCTCCCAATTTCGGGAAATCACACAACCTCTCTCGGAATACTTGCAGGGACTCTTCGGCCGGCCTGGATTGGTTCTTCACGGTGGCACGCCGGTGCCTCAACGCCGGAAGTTGGTCGAGGATTTCCAGCGCGACGATGGCCCCCCGTTTTTTGTTCTCTCACTCAAGGCGGGTGGCACGGGACTCACTCTCACCGCCGCCAGCCATGTCATCCACTTCGACCGTTGGTGGAACCCAGCGATTGAGAACCAGGCCACCGATCGCGCCTTCCGCATTGGCCAGAAAAGAAATGTTCTCGTTCATAAATTTGTCTGTCGCGGGACGATCGAGGAGCGGATCGACGAACTCATCACCCGCAAAAAATCTCTCGCCGACTCGCTTCTGGATGCCGAGGGCGGGGCTGAAACCCAACTGACCGAAATGTCGAATGCGGAGCTTCTGGACTTCGTTTCTCTCGACATTCGAACAGCGTTGGCGGAATAAAACTCCCATGTATGGTGGATTTTACAAACCCTATGTGCCGGTAGCGGCGCGCCGAGCCATTGCGGCAAAGGCGGCTTCAAAACTTCAAAAAAACGGAAAAAAACTCGCACCCGTCATCATTGAAGGCCGAGCGATTGCCAAAACATTCTGGGGCAAGGCATGGTGCGCGAATCTGGAAGCCTACAGCGACTATGCGAACCGCCTCCCCCGTGGGCGCACCTATGCACGGAATGGATCCGTGGTCGATCTGCAGATCGACTCTGGCTGCATCTCAGCTCTCGTCCAAGGCTCCTCACTCTACAAAATCACCGTCACCATCGACCCGCTCGACAGCGGGCGATGGAAGGCGTTTGTAAACGCGGCGACCGGCCAGGTCACGAACCTGCTGGATCTTCTCCAAGGCCGACTCTCGAAGGAGCTTCTGGAGTCCATCGCAGCAAGGGACACCGGGCTTTTTCCATCTCCCAAAGAAATCAGGCTCGGCTGCAGCTGTCCCGATTGGGCAGATATGTGCAAGCATGTGGCAGCCGTGCTCTATGGCGTCGGGGCACGCTTGGATGACTCGCCGGAGTTGTTTTTTACGCTGCGGGGGGTGGATATGCAGGATCTCCTCGCGGCCGCAGGCGAGAGTGCGGCGGCACCGCTCGGCGAGTCCGCATCCCTCGATGAAGGCGACCTCTCCGCCCTCTTCGGCGTGGAAATCGAATCCGCAACGCCCGCCCCCTCAGCTCGGGAGAAAGCCGTACCTCTGCAAAAAAAAGAGTCTCCTTCTTCAAAAATCAAGCCAGGCGCAAAAAAGACGCGCGCAAAAAAACGCCAACCCGTGAAGAAAGCATCCACTCAGATTGTGCGAAAGAAGTCTCCGAAGGCTTCCTAAAAAAAAGGGATCGCAAAACCAAAGCCCTCCGGATTCTCAATAAAAGATAAAAGGGTCAGCAACGAATGGCGCAACCCAAGTTTCTCATGGGTGACCGGAAACCCGCATAAAACCTATGGGGTCGTTCCAAAGGCACTACAATCTCTTCAGGCTGGGATTTCGGTTTCTCGGGTTGGGAAGTCGGATTTCCAGTCGATGTCGAGCACTTGGTAGACGCGTTTTTGCTCGTCGTCAGGTTGACTGGGCTTGCGGATGTCGATCGTGCGTCCGTCGGCGAGATTATCCGCTCCAGTGAGAACGCTCACGAAGTGCGGCTTGTCGTCCCCCGGCTGCCTCACGCGGAACGTGAAGCGATTGCCAGTGGCTGTGTTCTCAAGCGTGAACAGCGCGTTGCCCGCTGTGATGAATTGAACAAGGTTATTCATAGTGCGTGACTCGCGTAGTTCAGCGGCAAAAAGAAAGCGCATGGGCATCCGACACCATGGCGATTCTTCCGATGAGAGTTGAGAGGTTGAACTTCCTCAATCCGCATTTCTCCACATCATAAACCGTTATGAGTCCGCACTTCTTGAGGCTGGCTTCGGAAGTCGTGAACCGCATCGTGCGGGCTTCGCCCATCGATTTGGTGAACGTTCCAACGTATTCGCTGAGTTGGGTGATGTTTGTTTTCATCCCCCTTGGCCTCGTCCACCACCCTCGCGTGTGTCCATCAGTATTGAACACCATATTTTCCACCATTTTGCGCGGCGGGCAAATGTTGGCACCGGAAATGATTTCCGCTTGCCGCTATAGTTCATGAACCCTTCCCCGCTCCTTTATCAGGCGTTAAAAATCCACGTATCTTCCGCTTCCCGGTGCAAATCCTGGGTGAACCTAAAGAAGCGTTGCTCCCCATGCTGGGCGAGTGGCGAAACTCGCTCTACCGGGTAGATTCAGAAACTAACAACTGCTGCTTGATCCACTCCGGCTTACGACGGCAATCCAAAACTCGATAGACCACAATCTCTTCACCACTGACCTTATAGTAGATGGCGTAAGGAAAGCGTCTTGCGATTAGCCTGAAATATCTAAAGTGAAGGGAATGGATTCCTGCGAATACCAATAGGGAATCCACTTCGGAAAAGAGGCTATCAAAAAAATAATCTCCGAGTCCATCGCCTTGGAGGTCATAAAATTTTCGCCCCTGAGAAATATCATCGATGGCGGAAGTTAGAACCCGTAGGTTCATTCAAATTGTTTTCTGAGATTTCTTTTGGCAGCTTCCCAGTCAATCACTTGGACCTTCCCAAGTTTGAAGTCTTCTTCCGTCTTTCGGAGCTCCTCGCCGTGCCACGAAGGGCTTTGAACAAGGGATTCATCAGCTGAAAGGTCGGACCAAAGGGACTCGACGATTTGAAGCTTTTCCCGGCGGGGAAGTTGGCGCAACTCAGCGATACTCATGGATCGCAATTTATGCCATCCGTCCACTGGTGCAAGGCATTTTCAGAAATCCCCTCGCGTGTATCCATCATGTTCAAGGCTTATCCTCGAAACGGCTTTCGCCCTGCGTAGCGAATATGGGAGACTTTCACCCTCATCCCGTCGATTTGGAAAAACGCGAGGTATTTCTCGGTGGTCAGGAATCTGTATTTTTTGCTGGTTTTCCAAAACGGAAAACGGCTGGGCTTCGTGCTCAACGAATCAATCTCTGCGGCGATTCTCCGCAAATAGTCCACAGTTACGGACTCGCTTTGAGATGCGTCAAAGACCTCGCGTTGGCATGCTCAAGGTCACGAAGACCCCGCGGAGAAATTTCGACGGAGAAATGTTTCAAATGCCCAACCTCCGCCAGGCTTCAGCAGCTGGGATACCTTCGCCCCTTGCAAACTGTGCTTCGGACTCTTCCAGCGCGGCGACAATTTCCCGATCTTCGCTTATTGTGAGCCGAGCGACTGAGAGAAGGGATTCAGCAGTGTCTCGAATGATCGTCAACTCCTTGGGATTTGCCTTGCGCAGATGCTCAAGAACTTCAAGTGCGCCCATGGGATGAAATTGCCATGCGCACCGCCCACCCGCAACAGTTTTCACGGACGATACAATTCGTTGGTGCTGGCTTTGCGTCGCGACCCATCGTGGACTACTGCACAATTCGATTAATCAAAGGTAACTACTCAGGTAGCCCTCGTCACCATTTTTTCTAAAAAAAACCGGATATTTTTAGCTGGACTCACTTTGAGAAAGGCTCTATTTTTGCATCCATGGCAAGCGGCATG
>VFJO01000161.1 GCA_009886045.1 Verrucomicrobiota bacterium | reverse complement strand
TGAAAGCTAGAAATCACGTTCGTTGACAATGAACAGGTTACATAACACTCGATCGCGGATTTGCCAAATTGGCTCACTTTTTTTAAGATTCTTGCGAAACTTGGGTTAAGGGCGGCCTCTCCTCGGCAATTTACACCGAGGTTTTACAGTTTTTCCTCATCGTCTTTGGTTTTGCCCCGCTTGTTATTATCGGGCTGAATGACCTAGGCGGCTGGTCGGGCATGATGTCGAAACTCCCCGAAACTTTCTCACACTCATGGAAATACATGGGCACAAGCGACAATCCCATGGGCGTGGACTGGTTCGCGATGGTATTTGGGCTCGGTTTCGTCCTCTCCTTCGGCTACTGGTGCACGGACTTCCTTGTCGTGCAGCGCGCCATGGCTGCGCGCAACATGGGTGATGCTCGGCGCACACCAATCATTGGGGCCATCCCAAAAATGCTGTTTCCAGCGATTGTCATCGTGCCAGGCATGATCGCTCTTGCCCTTTCCGCAACGGATAGCTCTGGCTACAGCATCCCAAACGGCATCACCGGTGAAAAGGATTTCAACCTTGTGATTCCCTCGCTCATCGCGCACTACCTGCCCACTGGAATGATCGGGCTGGCACTCACGGCGCTCATGGCCTCGTTCATGTCGGGAATGGCAGGTAACGTCACCGCCTTCAATACGGTGTGGACATACGATATTTAGCAACCCTACATTGCACCTGGAAAATCTGATGCCCATTACATGTGGATGGGCAAGTTTGCCACAGTCGCTGGCATCCTGATTTCCATCGCCTTCGCGTTTGTGGCTAAAAACGTGGACAACATCATGGATTTTCTCCAACTGGTGTTTGGCTTCGTCAACGCCCCTGTCTTCGCGACATTCCTGCTCGGCATGTTCTGGAAGCGGGCCACCAGCCATGGCGCGTTTTTTGGATTGGTCGCAGGCACCCTTGGCGCAGTGATTTTCCACGGCATTAGCTCACCGCAACCTCTCTCCGCTGGCGAAACTATCCCTTGGATCAAAGGAGCTTGGCTCGGTTGCCACGTATCTTACACCTCGAGCATGGCTCAGAATTTCTGGCTGGCGATCACTGCGTGGAGCACATGTTTTGTGATCACGATCCTTGTCTCTCTGTTCACCTCTCGCACGAAGTCGGACGAAGAATTAAAAGGCTTAGTCTATTCCCTCACACCCACACAGCGCGAAGAAAACGAACCGGTCTGGATGCGCCCGGCCGTGGTCGGTGGGCTCGTGCTGTTCTTCGCATTAATTCTCAACATCATCTTCTGGTAAAATACCCCGCTATACACGCTGGGGGAGGAGGAAGAGTGTGAATCATCGAAGCGAAAGAGTGGATTTTTCGTAGGCTTTGATTTCTTGAATCCAGGCGGGTCCGACTGGAACATTTTTTCTCCTGCAGTATTCGTCCCAGACGGCTCCAATCGGCAGGGTTTTTGCCTCCTCCAAGAGCGCGAGGCGCGAGGTATTGTCTCCGGCTTGCTCAGCAGCGACCAACTGCGCGGCGGGCTCGAGGAGTGCGGAGAGAAGGGATTTGAGAGCCCCTCGGGTGCCGATGACCCAAGCCGCGATGCGGTTGATGCTGGCGTCGAAGAAGTCGAGGCCGATATGGGTGCGGCCGAGGAAGTCGCCCC
>VFJO01000202.1 GCA_009886045.1 Verrucomicrobiota bacterium | reverse complement strand
CGGTCGAGCCACGAATACCTCAATATGCGTCCCTCCCACATCTCCGAGATGAGTGCGGCCGAGGGCATGATGATTTCGCCCGCCCCTGAGATTGCCGCCAACCGCGAGGCCGCAGCCCATGGGGCTTCCGGAGGATCCGCAAGCTACGAGGGACCTGCTCCCCTCCTGCGAAATTACTTCTTCTGTGCCCTCGCGGGAGTGACCTGGTATCTGCAGTTTTTCTTCTACAGCATGGGTGAGACGAAAATGGGCGCCTACACCTTCTCCAGTTGGACCCTCCACATGGCGTCGATCATCATTTTCAGCACGATCTGGGGAATCTTTCTTCACGAATGGCGCGGCTCCAGCCGCAAGACAATGAATCTGGTTTTCCTTGGCCTTCTGATCCTGGTCGCCTCCACAGCGATCGTCGGCTACGGCAACTACCTCGGCGGCGAATCCGCCGGCCATTAATGCGGTCTGTTGATTTCAACATCCTAAAAAATATGAATACCACCCGCCCCCTTCGCGTCGGACTTTTCGGCATCGGCCTCGAGGCCTACTGGCCTCAATTCGAGGGCCTCAAGGAACGCCTTGAAGGATATGTTGCCCAGGTCTCGGACAAACTCACTCGCCCCGGAGTCGAAATCTGCAACGCCGGTCTGGTGGATTCGCCGGAGCCCGCCGCAGAGGCCGGGAGCTTCTTCCGGCGCTCGGAGGTGGACATCGTTTTCCTCTATGTGACCACTTACGCGCTTTCCTCCACCGTTCTTCCGGTGGCCCAGCGCGCCAAAGTTCCCGTCGTGATCATGAACCTCCAACCCGGCGAGGCGATTGACTACGAGGCATTCAACAAACTTGGCAATCGCACGAAAATGACCGGCGACTGGCTCGCCTGGTGCGCCGCGTGCCCGGTTCCCGAGATAGCGAATGCCTTCAAGCGCGCCCGCATCGATTTTCATCAAGTCACCGGCACGCTCCTGGACAACGATCCCGTCTGGATCGAACTCGACGAATGGATCGAGGCCGCCCGAGTCGCCCACACCATGTCCAACAACCGCATGGGGCTCCTCGGCCATTACTACAATGGCATGCTGGACATCTACACCGACCTCACCGGCCAACTCGCCTGCTTCGGCGGCCACATGGAGATCTTGGAAGTCGAGGAGCTCGCCTCCCTCCGACCCGGGGTGGGGGAGGCCTCAGTTCAAGGCAAGATCGCGGAATTCCGCGAGGCGTTCGACATCCAGCCCGATGTCTCGCCGGACGAACTCGTCCGCGCCGCACGGACAGCCGTTGCCCTTGACCAACTCGTCGAGAAGCACCGCCTCGGCTCGATGGCCTATTACTACATGGGCACCGGTTCGGATGAGAATGAGGATGTCATGACCTCCGTGATTCTCGGCAATTCCCTGCTCACCGGGCGAGGGGTTCCCGTCGCCGGCGAATATGAGGTCAAAAACGCTCAGGCCATGAAAATTATGGACACTTTTGGAGTTGGCGGATCCTTCACCGAATACTACGCCGCTGATTTCCGTGAGGATGTCATCCTGCTCGGTCACGACGGCCCAGGTCACATCAAGATCGCCTCCAGCAAAACCAAGGTCCGTCCGCTCGATGTCTACCATGGCAAAGTCGGCCGCGGCCTTTCCGTCGAAATGAGTGTGCGCCACGGATCCGTAACCCTTCTCTCGGTGATCGAGGGAGCCAATGGGCGCCCGGAATTCCTCGTCGCCGAGGGAGAATCGGTTCCCGGCCCCATCCTGCAAATCGGAAACACAAACAGTCGCTACAAATTTCCCATCGGAGCCCGTGCTTTCATGGAGCAATGGAATGCCCACGGCCCCGCGCACCACTGCGCCATCGGGGTCGGACACATCGCGGGAAAACTCAAAAAACTTGCTGCCCTTCTCGGCATCGAACTCAAGACGGTTTGCTGAAAGCACTGGGGGCCCGCTATGTTTCTGTTGGCTCTTTTGGTCTTCGTGGAAGTCGGTGAGGAAAAACACGACAAACCGTGCCGCGCGGCTTACAAAGCACTCATGTCTCGAAATGAAACCATAGCATTTGTAGGAGTCGGTCGCATGGGATCCAACATGGCCCGCCGTCTGAAAGACAAAGGACACAGCGTCACCGCCGTCTACGACAACCATGCCACTCTCGCCGCCGACTTGGCTGCCGAGATCGGCGCGGAAGTTTGCAAAACCCTCGCCCAAGTCACCGAGCTGGCCAGCGTCATCATCACGGTCGTGACAGATGACAAGGCCATGCGAGCGATCTTTACCGAGCGCGGCGATAGCCTCCTCGTCGGCGCCGCTGGCAAGCTTTTCGTCAACTGCGCCACTGTCTCGCCAGAAATCCATTGTGATGTTGAGGCCCTCGCCCACGCGGCAGGTGCGGATTCTCTCGAAGCCTGCATGGCCTCCAGTATCACCCAAGCCCGCGAGGGAACTCTCTATCTGATGACCGGCGGATCGCTCGAGGCATTCCAACGAGCCGAACCGATCCTCAAGGATCTTAGCCACTCGCCACGCCACATCGGCGCCGCGGGCAAGGCGGCTCAGGTCAAGGCACTCGTCAACATGGTCATGAATATCAACACCGCCGGACTCGCCGAAGGTCTCGGCCTCGGAGCTGCGCTTGGCCTTGACCTCACCCTCCTGCGCGAGGTTTTCTCCCAGACAGGTGCCGACTCTCGGGTCCTGAAAACTGATGGCGAAGACATGCAGAACCGGGACCACTCCTGCTTCTTCTCTTGTGCCCACGCCGCAAAAGATAGTCGCATCGCGCTCACTCTCGCCCACGAAAACGGCCTCAATCTTCCGCTTGCCGAAGCTGCCACAAAGCAATTCGACCGCATGGTCTCGGAAGGATTTGGTGACCTCGATAAATCCGGCATTGCCGAACTCACATTTCCAGGGCGCCATGAAAAATAAGGGCTTCTTCTCGCCATACAAATCTTTCGATGCGCCGGAGGGGTTAGCGGCGCCTATTCGTGGGAAAACTCAAGAGAAACAGGCGACGCTTTGGGGGATGGTTCTGATGGCCTCGCTGGCCTTCTCCTATGGGAGTGGACTTGCCGCTTCCGACCTCAAATCTCGTTCCGTCCTTGATGTGTTCCCTGAATCGCAAAACGCCCCCGCTCCAGACGAGGCGACATGCTCTTTCGACTACCAGCCTTCGGGTTCAGTCTGGACACCGGGCCTCGATGAAAAGTTGGTTTTTCTTGCTGATATCAAAAGTGCGAAATGGCAACTCGGTATCGGCAAAGGCGGCCAGATTTACTCTCTGCGCGGGCCCTATGGCGAATCCATCCCGCCACAGCGCGTCGCCTCTCCATGGAATGACGAGGTCTGGCAACTCGTCGCCACCAGCGAGGCGCTCGCCGTGCCGATTCAGAATTACCAAGTCGCCAATCAGGCCTCCTGGAGCAGCGTGTATCCGCTCCTTTATTTCGTTCACCAATCGGGAATCTATATTGAAGGCGATGGATACGATGGCGGCACGGCCTCTGCGCCTTTCTATTCCCCCTGCCTGAGGAAGCGATGGAATCCAAAGACCAGAACACTGGAGTTGGTGAACTGGATGCAGCAGGCCCGATCACCGTGTGTCTGGAAGTCCGAACTGCTCGTTTACACCGCCTACCGTGACATCGGAGGCGGTGCGTTGGAGATCACCCAGATTCTCTACAATTTCGGCGACTTGCCGGTGGATTACATCAGCTCGCCATGGGGCGGCGTGCGCAAATCCAGCCTTCCGCAGACCATCGTTTCCAAGTCCGATGGATCGTGGGAGAAGGTCGAGGGCGTGTGGAGTTGGCATGAAAACAAAGAGCGGGAATTGCCGGAGTCCGGTGGCTGGGCCGCATGGGTGGGGGATGCGAAGGACGACAATTCCCCGGCGCTTGCCTTGGTTTTTGGAATGCGGAATGTCGCCTCACAAAAGAAAAACGCGCCCTCGCTAAATATTCCCCACCGGGTCGAGGGGAGCCGCCTCTTCCTCTGGGGCACCTCGGGGGATGGCGCCGCGCGTGACTATGAAGTCGCCGAGCAAGCCACAAAAGTGATGGTCGCACGCGGCGACTCGCTGGCCATCCGCTGGTATCTCGTCTCGGGAAATTTCAGCGAGGTGCGCGCCACCGCCGCGAAACTTGTGGACTCCGCGCTCATCGAACGCATCACCTTCCAAGCAGATGCCGTGCAGTCGGTGTGGGTGAGTGACGGAAAAGTCAACACCTCGGGCGAGGGGGCTCGATGGGGAGGTTTCGCCGCCTATCCGGCGGAGGGTTGCGTTCCCGTGTTTCTGGTCAGGGACAAAAAAACGGGCGTCCAAACCGTGACAGCGGATATCTATGCTTTTTCCCCCAGCACGGCATTCCCGAATCCTTTGCCGGAAAACCACAGCGCCCATGCCCTTTATCAGAACCGCGTCAGCCACGCCCAACACACCGCTGATGTCGTCTACGAAGACCTGCTGGGCTTTGCGTTCAAGGACGAGACGGACGGCTTAGCCACCAAGCCAATCGAAGTCCCGAAGGGCGTTCGGCTCCACGACTCGGCCAAGGGTCTCCGGATGCTCCCGTAGTTTTTCTCCAGTCCAGAAGGCAGTGTGAACCTCTCCAAGGTTTTTCCCGAGCCCTTCCCCCCTACCAGAAGACAACGTAAAGAACGATGGTCAGCAGGATGACTCCCACGCCGGCGAAAGCAGCGAAGCGCGACGGGGCGAGAGACATGGCCTCGTTGACCGGCATTTTTACGGGTTCGCGCAGCGGGTGGAGAAGGGTGGCAATGCCCGAGGCCAGAAGCACCAGCAGGAAGCAGATCGCCATTCGGTCCAAGAACGAGATGGATGGCGCAAACCAGAGACCTGCGGAAACAATGGCGCCACCGAGTCCCCATTTCAGCGCTCCATAGGCAACGACATTCAGAAGAATGCCCATTGTGCCCACATAGCGTGGGGCGCGTGGAACAAAGAATCCTACGAGAAAGATGCCCAGAATTCCCGGCGATACGAACCCTTGGAATTCTTGGATGATCTTGAAGATGCCTCCCAGTTTGGGGTTGTCGAAATGGGGTGCCACAAGGATCGCGACCAAAACGAAGATGACGACAAACACGCGGCCCGCCTTGACGAGTTTGGCGTCGTCGGTGACCTTGGCGACCTTGGCATAGAGGTCCATCGTAGCGATCGTTGAGGCGGAATTCAGCATCGAGGCCAGGGAACTGACGACAGCACCAAAGAGGGCCGCGAGAACAAACCAGGAGAGATACCAGTGCTCCCGCAGGAGATTGCGAACGAGAACGGGGAAGGCGGAGTCGTAGTCGAAGCCGATGAGATGAGGGCCCTCGATGAGCGTTTTGTTGGCAGCCAGGGCCTTTGTCGAGAGTTGGTTGATTTTTTCAGCCATAACGACGGGATCGTTTGAGGGTTCGGCGGTTTCGCCTGCGAGATTCGCATTGCGTTGCAGGGCTTTGAGGGCGAGTTCCGGCTGCTTGCGCACCATGCCCTCGTCCACAACGGCCGTGGCATTCGGGAGCGCCGATTCAAAAGCAGCTACATTTTTTGGAGCAGCGGATTGGTGGAGGTCGTTAGAAAAGAGATTGTAGGCGAGAATGCCTGGAATCACGACCACGAAGGGGATGATAAGCTTGAGAAAGGCGGCGAAGACAATGCCCCGCTGGCCTTCGGCGAGGGATTTGGAGCCGAGAGTGCGCTGGACGATGTATTGGTTGAGGCCCCAATAAAAGAAGTTTGGAATCCAGAGCCCCAGTAGCAGAGCCGACCAGGGGATGTCGGTGTCCTCCAGTGGTCGCACCATGTGGAGCTTGCCACCCGAGCCATTGGGGCCGTTTCGCACCACAGCCTCGCCGTCGCGCCCGTCGTTCAGGAGCCAGAGGCGGTCCCAGGCCCCGGCGTTTTGGAGGTCCTGCACGGTGGCTTGCGAATTGGCGACCTTCGTGGTGATGAGGGTTTCCGCTGGGGTGTTTCCAAGGGTCTGCATGGCCAGCCACATGACGACTGCGCCGCCAAGGATAAGCCCCGCTCCCCAGATGAGATCGGTCCACGCGCAGGCCTTGAGACCGCCCGCAAAAACATAGGCCGCTGAGAGGATGCCGATGAGCCAGCAACCGGCCACCAAATTCCCCAGGATCGGCAAACCCGCGTAATATCCCGAGATGAACTTCGCACCGCTGAAAATGACAGATGCCGTCGGGATCACCACCAGCACAAATATTGTCAGAAGCGCCATGATGATGCGTGCTGAGAGGCCGAAGCGGTATTCGAGGAATTCCGGAATCGTGTAAATTCCGGTGCGCAGAAACCGCGGAAGGAAGAAAAATGCCACCAGCACCAGCGTGATCGACGCCATCCACTCATACGACGCTACGGCCATGCCAAGCCAATTTGCGGCCGAGCCGGACATTCCCACAAACTGCTCGGTGGAGATATTGGCCGCGATGAGGGAGAAGCCCACCAGCCACCAGGTGAGGCCCCGACCGGCAAGAAAGTAGCCGCTCGCACCGCCATCCTCGGCGCCGCTTTCATCGCGGGCCTTCCAGATGCCAAACGCGATCACACCAATAACGGAGATGGAAAAGAGGGAGAGTTCAAGGATCAGGTTCATGGAATTTATGAGCGGTTGGGGAAGTTTGAGGACGCATTGTTATCGCAAAAGTTTTCGGGCGTCAGTCGAAAAATGCCATGAACCAAGTCCCAAAAGTTATCCCGGGCGGTATTCCAACGGCAAGGCCTTCGCTCTATTCGAGCGTTATACGAGGTTAATACTATTAACATCTTGCTTCCCGATGCGAATCATTCCAATCTCAGGCCCTCGGGTTTCGAAAATGGACCATCCCCAGGGGAACGATGAGAGGCCTCCCAGTTCTTCTGCCCCGTCTTCTCTAATCTAAAAGCAACAATGAAAGCCGCAAACAACGGAAGCCGCCAAGCCAGTCTCAGAGTGATCGCTGAACAGGTCGGTGTTTCCATGATGACTGTCTCGCGCACCTTGCGGGGAGAAACAAGCGTTGCCGCGGAGACCGCAGCGAAGATTCGTAAGGTCGCGGAGGCGTTGAAATACCGGCCCAACAAGCTTGTCGAGGGATTGCGAACGGGCCGAACCTGCATGGCTGCGGCGGTGATGCCAGCCAGCCTGGGATTTTACGAGGATGCGCTGCGCGCGATCGAGAGTTCGCTCGATACGAAAGGCTACTCCCTTGTTCTCAATCTTATCACGGGTGACTTCGGGCGGGATGCGATGCGCGAGGAAATCCGCCGACTGCGCAGATGCATCGAATTGCGTGTCGATGGCATCATTCTCCGACCCGTCAATGACGATGCCAACGCCATGTATTTCAACGAAGTCGTGGAGCGTGGCGTGCCACTTGTGGTGATCGACCGCAAACTGCCCGATTTTGCGTGTGATTTTGTGGGCACGGACGATGTGCTCGGGGGGGGATCAGCCGCCCAGAAACTTATTGAAAAGGGGTGTCGCAACATTCTGGTGGTCCATGCCGGAGTCAAAGTGAGCACCAGTCGCGAGCGTCGTGATGGGTTTTTCGCCTCTGCCCGCTTAGCGGGACTGAAGGTTGATGAATTAGACTGTGGCAACTTCAAACCGTCGCCAGAATTTCTGAATCTCTACTTTCGCCAGTCCGAGGCGAGGGAAATCGATGGGATATTTGCCGTGAACGATGATATCGCACGCTCTGTGATTCGCGCCCTGCGCATTGCCGAGCGTTCCTGTCCGGATCAGGTCAAAGTCATCGGGTTTGGTCATTTGCCACAGAGCGACCCCGACGCCTTGAGGATTGCCACTTTCGACCAGCATGTCGGTTCGATCGGTTCCGAGGCGGTGAAGCTTCTCATGGAACGCTTGGAAAATCCCGGCAAACCTTACAAATCTGTTTATTTGCCGATTGAATTTATCGAAGGCGAAACACTCTAATTTTTTCTCAAATTTCACAATGCAAAATCAAGACGGACAAAAGAAGGAAGGTTTGGAAGGCGGCATCCATTCCGCATGGATGGAAGCGGCGGCATTCGATTGGCGCGATGCCACACCCCTTGGCAATGGAACCTTGGGGGCCTTGCATTTCGGTGGCCTCGCCCATGATCGCATTTTATTCAACCACGAGCGCTACTACGGGGGCGCCGTGACCCAGTCGCTGCCTGATATATCGGACTCCCTTCCCGAGGTGCGGCGATTGCTGGACACAGGCGATTTCACCAAGGCAAACGACCTCTACCGCCACCGCTGGAGCGCTTGGGGATACGAAACGGATAGCGCCCATTACATGCCCGGCCCTGTCCTCAACTGGCGCCAGGTCGTTCCGGGGGCTTTCCGTTCCTACCGACGCGGCGTGGATTTCGCATCCGG
This sequence comes from Verrucomicrobiota bacterium, assembly GCA_009886045.1. Lineage (GTDB taxonomy): Bacteria > Verrucomicrobiota > Verrucomicrobiia > Chthoniobacterales > Terrimicrobiaceae > UBA967. The sequence continues at coordinate 1,545 of VFJO01000202.1, read as the reverse complement.
CATCAGTGCACTCGACTGGATGCTCGATGGACAGACTTTCAGCCGCACGGCATTCACCTCCATGGCCGACGGGTGTTTTGTTTTTCAACCCTGTGAAAGCGGCACACCGCCCGAAGAAGCCCTCATCTGGTTCGCTCCGCAGGATCTTGCGGAATCCGTCAACCATCACAACCAGCACCTGCAGTTGCAAATCCAGCAGGAGACCGCATTCGCTGCCAAGGGAATGACCTCCGTCTTTCATGGCCCAGAGGCCGCCTCCTGCGCGGTCGTGCTGCACTGGGGAGACCTGGAGGCGTCTCAGGTGGATGCCCATACGGTTCGCCTCAAGCCTCGCGTGGGATGCCGCCTGTTGGTTTCCATGTTGGTGAATCCCTCTACGGAGGATATTCGTTGCGAAGCAAAGCGCCTCGGCGATTTATTTTCGCAAAGCGATCTTCAAGCGCGTCATGAGGTCATTCACCGCGAACGCTATGGCCGATGTGTGCTCAATCTCGATGTGGACGATGCAGCCCTCTCAAACGACGAGTTGCTCCTCAAAGCCTACCGCGGCGATGTGCCTGATGCTTTACTCGGAAAGTTGGCAAATTTCGGCCGCTACCTGCTTATCGCATCCGCCACCACAGGCACACTGCCTCCCAACCTGCAGGGAATCTGGAATGGCAACCACCAGCCACCATGGTGGTGCGTGTTTTTCTTCAACGAAAACCTCCAGATGGCCCTCTGGCCAGCGCTTCCGGGCGGCCTTCCCGAGTGTGTGACCGGTGTTTTCGATTTACTGGAAGCGAGGATGGATGACTTCCGCACGAATGCCAAAAACATGTTCGGCTGCCGCGGTATCCTTCCCCCCCTCTACATGTCGCCTGAGTGCGGTCTGAAAAAAAATCCCCAGGCCCATGTGCAGTATTGGACCGGCAGTGCCGCTTGGCTTGCGCAGGTCTATTTCGACTATTGGTCGCACACCGGCGACCGCGAATTCCTGGCCAATCGCGCGATTCCCTTTCTTCGCGAGGCGGCGGCCTTCTACGAGGACTTTTTGGTCGAGGGGGCGGATGGCCTCCTGCACAACTATCCTGGAAACTCGCCGGAAAACGCGCCGCAGGGCCATCTGGATGCCCAAGGCGAGCCGGCCCGCGTGTGCGTGGACGCCACGATGGATGTGGCCCTCATGCGCGAACTCTTCAGCAATCTCGTCGCCGCGCTGCGCCTCGTCGATGGGGATTCTTCACCGGATTTGAAGCGCTTCGAGGCAATCCTCAAAAAACTGCCTGCTTACCGAGTCAACGAGGACGGCGCCATCGCCGAGTGGATCGATTCCCGACAAAAGGACAACTACCACCACCGCCATCTGTCCCACCTTTACCCGCTCTTCCCGGGTTTTGAAATCCAGGCGGAATCAGGCCCCCTCTTCGATGCCTGCCGAGTGGCCGTGGAAAAGCGCCTTGTTGTGGGCTTGGCTGACCAGACGGGTTGGTCGCTGGCCCACATGGCTCATGTTTACTCCCGCCTTGGTAAGCCAGGCCGCGCACTCCAGTCCCTGCAACTCAT
>VFJO01000009.1 GCA_009886045.1 Verrucomicrobiota bacterium | reverse complement strand
GGTAGGGGCGGGTAGGGGCGGGTAGGGGCGGGTAGGGGATATCACTTGGAGATCACACGCGACGCCGCTTTTTGCTGAGGAGTTTTGCTGCCACTTCGGCATCTTCAGGGGTGTCGACACCGGGGCCTGAGGACTTGGTTTTAATGACTCGGATTTTTGCCCCGTGCTCGAGGGCTCTGAGTTGCTCGAGTTTTTCGCATTTTTCAAGTGGCGATGGTTTCCATTTTACAAATTCCAGGAGGAATTTGCGACGATACCCGTAGACGCCCAGATGGCGGAGACGAAGCGGGTTGGATGTGCCGTCGCGATCGCAGGGAATCGGGCTGCGGGAAAAATAAAGGGCATGGCCAGAGAGGTCGGTGACGACCTTCACACAATTCGGATTCTCCAATTCGCCACTAGCAAGCGGACAAGCTGCGGTGGACATCGCAAGTGATGTTTCTTCTTCGAGAACCTGGAGGAGATTTGCGATCAGCTTGGGTTCGATCAACGGCTCGTCTCCTTGCACATTGAGGATCACTTCAAAGCCAGCCAAGTTTTTGGCTACCTCGGCGGCACGGTCTGTCCCGCTCGGATGTTTCGGCGAAGTGAGCGCCACCTCGGCGCCAAACTCGAAAGCAGCCTCTGCAATTCGCATGTCGTCGGTGGCAATGATGACCAAGTCCACCTTGCACACTTTTTTACAACGTTCCCACACGTGTTGAATGAGAGGCTTGCCTCCAAGATCGAGCAGGGGCTTGCCTGGAAGTCGGCTTGAGGCCCAGCGCGCTGGTATGATGATTGCAGATTTTGACATAGCTCACTCAGTAGAGATTTTGCACCCGCTGATCCAGAAAAACGCTTCGGCCGATTGCACTAAAATAAAAAAAATCCAATCTGGGGCTTGACTTCATACCTGCAGATGGTAAATAGCCCAACTCGCGCTTTACTAGAAATCTGCCGTTGGTCCTGTAGTCGTCGTCTTTGATGTTCGGCTTCAAGCGCACAGGGAAACCCGGCAAAACATCAGAAATACTACACTCACATGCCAGTTCGTCTTGGTCGGTTTGAAATGCCGAAATCCCTCATCAAAGAGGAAAAGTCAGCCACAGATAAATATGCCCTCTTCGTTGCCGAGCCATTTGAGGCTGGTTACGGGCACACTATCGGAAATTCATTGCGTCGCGTTTTACTCAGCTCGCTTGAAGGAGCAGCTATCACTTCAGTGAGGATCGAAGGCGTTCAACACGAGTTCAGCACACTTCCGGGAGTTGTTGAGGACGTTGTGGACATCATTCTCAATCTCAAAAAAATCAAATTTAAAGCCCATGATCATGAGCCCCGTACGCTCAAGATCGCATTCAACAAAGAAGGCGTCCTAACTGCTGCCGACATTCAAGGCACAAACCAGTGTGAGGTTCTCAATCCCGAGCAAGTCATCTGCACTCTGGATAAAAAGATGAAATTCGAGGCCGAACTGGAAGTGAAAGTGGGCCGTGGTTTTGCTACCGGCGATGAAAACAAGCGCTCCGACCAACCAATCGGTGTCATCGCAATTGACTCAGTTTTTTCTCCTGTGACCCGCGTGAAGTACGCAGTGCAAAACACTCGTGTCGGCCAGCGCACAGATTATGACAAAGTCATTTTGGAAGTGTGGACTGATGGTCGTATCACTCCAGACGACGCCCTTCTGCAAGCTTCTGCCATCCTTCGCCACCACCTCGACGTCTTTGTCGGGTTTGATGAAAATGTGGTCGAGTTCGATGAAACTCCACAAGAAGTCAGCCAAGAGAATAGTCGCCTCAAGAAGCTCCTCAATATGAGCGTGAATGAGATCGAATTGTCCGTTCGTGCCGCAAATTGCCTCAACAATGCAAATATCACGTCTGTTGGGCAGTTGGCACTCAAGAGCGAGGCAGAAATGCTCAAGTACCGCAACTTCGGCAAAAAATCCCTCAACGAAATCAAAGATAAACTCACCCAACTCGGCCTCGGCCTCGGTATGAAGCTCGACCAAGGCCTCATCGAAGCTCCCGCTGCGGAAGAACTAAAATAATACGCCATGCGCCATCGCAAGAAAACTGTCAAACTCGGTCGCTCGAACACTCACCGCGACGCTCTGCTCGCTAATCAAGTCTGCAGCCTCATCGAACACAAACGCATAAAAACCACCCTTGCCAAAGCCAAGGCTGTCCGCCCATTGGCGGAAAAGATGGTCACTCTCGGCAAACGGGGCGACCTCCATGCTCGCCGCCTTGCTGCGGGATATCTTGGTCAAAAGGACGCCGTCAAGAAGCTCTTCGGCGAAGTTGCACCACGTGCCGCGACTCGCAAAGGTGGCTACACACGCATCATCAAGCTCGGTCAACGCATGAGCGACTCTGCTCCGATGGCCTATATCGAATGGGTTGATAATGAAGCTACTGGCATTGAAGAAACCGTTGTTGAAACTGCAGCGACATCTTCGGAGTCAAAAAAAGCACAGTAATCCACGGCGGGATTCCTATCCATCCTGCCAAAATACTTAACCTAAAACCTATGGAAGATTTCTCCCGAGAAATCCCCTGACGGACCGGGCGGGGCCTTTGCGGGTCCCGTCCGTTTGTCCTTTCTGAGCCTATGAGTCTTCTTGCCGAAGCCTATGATCGATTCATTATCCCGAGCTATGGGCGATTTGACCTCGACATTGATCGGGGATCTGGTTGCCACGTCTGGGACACATCAGACCAACAGTATTTGGACTTTGGTGCGGGCATTGCTGTGTGCTCGCTTGGTCATGCTCACCCTGAGGTCACTGCGGCCGTTTGTGATCAAGCTGCAAAACTTGTCCACACATCGAATCTCTATCGCACAAGACCCCAAGCAGATCTCGCAAAGCGGCTTGTCGATCTCACAGGCCCTGGAAAAATTTTCTTTTGTAACAGTGGGGCAGAAGCCAATGAGGGGCTCATCAAATTGGCGCGCCGCTTCGGCAGTGCGACGGGTCGCTCGGAAATCCTGACTTTCTCTGGTTCTTTTCATGGCCGGACTATGGCCTGTATTTCCGCCACGGGTCAGGAAAAGGTAAAGAAGGACTTTGGCCCGCTGCTAACCGGGTTTCGGCATTTGCCCTTTGGTGATCTGGATGCTGTGCGTGCCGCGTTGGGTGCGGACACAGCCGCCATTCTCGTCGAGCCGATTCAAGGTGAGGGCGGCATACATCCCGCCAGCGAGGTTTTTTTGAGTGGCCTCCGAACGCTCTGTAATGAATCCGGAACACTTCTGCTTTTCGATGAAGTGCAATGCGGTCTTGGTCGTACTGGGCACTGGTGTGGTTGGCATGCGATTCTCAAGGATGTCGAGCCAGACGGCGTCTCATGGGCCAAGGGTATTGCCAACGGATTTCCGCTGGGGGCATTTTGGGCCACTTCAAAGAGCATCGATCACCGCGGGCCACTTTGCGATCTTCTCGGAGCGGGGAGTCATGGCACGACGTATGGAGGAAACCCTGTTGCCTCCGCAGCCGGTCTAAAAGTACTTGATATCATCGAGCGCGACGAATTGCTCCAAAATGCGCATCTTCTCGGCGAATATCTCACCGCAGCACTTCGTGACCTTGCATCCCCATTTATTCAGGAAATTCGAGCCATCGGCCTAATGATCGGCGTGCAGCTTAGCCCTGTTTTTCCTCAATCCTCTGCGCCACCGGCACTCCAAGTCGTGACTCGGGCCATGTCCGAGGGATTGCTCCTTGTTCCAGCCGGAGAGTCTGTGGTGCGTTTTCTCCCCCCGCTCAATGTCACTCGCATGGAAATTGATCACGCTGTGGCAAAATTTTCGGCAGCACTTCGAAACTTTGAATCCAAGAACTGAATGAATTCTCTGCTCAGATCATGAAACATCTTCTCTCCATCGAGTCACTCAGCGCACAAGATATCGCGAGCATCATCGCCGATACCGGTGCCCTCAAAGCCACCCGAGGGCACCACTCGGCGCACCCGCTTCAGCATCAATGCTGGGCGATGATTTTTTCCAAGTCGTCCACCCGCACCCGCGTATCGTTCGAAGTTGGCATTCGAGAGCTCGGCGGTGATCCTCTTTTTCTCGCTGCTGCAGATATTCAACTAGGGCGAGGGGAACCAATTCGCGACACGGCTCGCGTTATGGGCCGAATGCTTCACGGTGCTGTCATCCGTACCTTTGCGCAAAAGGACGTCGAGGATTTTGCGGCATTCAGTGGCATTCCCACAATCAACGCCCTTACTGATGAGGAGCATCCTTGCCAGATTCTGGCCGACCTTTTTTCTATTTGTGAAATAAGGGGGTCCCTCGATGGGCTTCGCGTGGCATTCATTGGTGATGGGGACTGCAATGTGGCTCGCTCGTGGATATGGGCCGCGGCACGATGTGGGTTCGAGCTCGTGATAGCTGCGCCTTCCAAGTTTCACCCCCCGCCGGAGTTGATCGAGCGCGCGGGCGGCAAGATCACCCTTACCACAGATCCGTTCGAGGCAGCCCATGGCTCGGAGGTCCTCTACACCGACGTGTGGGTGAGCATGGGTAAGGAAGAAGAAGCGGCTTACCGACTCGCACAGTTCCAAGGCTACCAAATTAACGGCGAACTCGTAGCCCACGCCGCCCCAAGGGCTCTCGTCATGCACTGTCTTCCTGCTTACAGAGGCAAGGAAATCGATGATGCAACTCTCGAGTCCCACGCAGACACGATTTTCCGCCAAGCTGAAAACCGCCTCCATACTCAAAAAGCGATCATGGCCCGCCTTGTAAATCTCAATTCTTCCGCGGCTCGCTCTTGACTCTACGGGAGTTCGTTTAGCGAATGCTTTTCACTTTCATCCCGCTCGGCACGATGCAGGCGGCGGAAAAATCATGGCCTCACCCACCTTTGATCCAGCCTCACGCAGGCCGCGCAGTTGGTCCGGTGCGTGTGCAGCCATTCTCGCAGAAATGGCGGAAACCGTTTTGAAACACGAAGCCCAGTTAACCTGACTTCCCTTCCTTCCGACTGGAGAGGCCGATGAACACAAACGGTGCACTTTTTTTCGGGCTACGGCTGTGTTGATCTTGCTTCGAAAAAGTGAGGAGGGGCTTTTTGGGTTATTAGGGTTTATGGTTCAGGGGGGACTCGAAGTCCAGTGGGGATTTATAGCCGAGTGCCGAGTGCCGAGTGCCGAGTGCCGAGTGCCGAGTGCCGAGTGCCGAGTGCCGAGTGCCGAG
>VFJO01000002.1 GCA_009886045.1 Verrucomicrobiota bacterium | reverse complement strand
GGGCACACGAGACGATGGAACCCGCCGCGTTGGCAAAATTTTTTCCAACGAGCGTCCTAGTCACCGGCCCAGATATCATCTTCTTCTGGGTCGCCCGCATGATCATGGCGAGCCTCGAATACACGGGTCAGGTTCCTTTTAAGGATGTCTATTTTACTGGCATCATCCGAGACAAGCAGGGGCGCAAGATGTCGAAAAGCCTTGGCAATTCGCCTGATCCACTCGACCTCATTGGCAAATACGGTGCAGACGGCATTCGATTCGGACTCCTCCGCATCGCACCGCAGGGGCAAGACATCAAGTTCGATGAGCAGCAAATCGTGGAGGGTCGGAATTTCTGCAACAAACTCTGGAATGCCTGCCGCTTTCGACAAATGCAAGGCCCGCTGGATGCGAATGCAGATCCCTCACAGCACGAACTCTCGCTCTTCGCCAGCGAACTGCTCGCGCGCCTCGATGCAACAACACGCCGTGTCAACGATGGCTACGAAGCCTACCGTTTCAGCGACATCGCGCAGGCACTCTACGACTTTGTATGGGGCGACTTTTGCGACCGCTTCATCGAAATCGCCAAGTCGGATTTCACCGCCGACTCCCCTCGCCGTGCCGGAACGCTGGCAACGCTCGACTACACTATCAAACGCATCCTCCAACTCCTGCATCCCTACGCCCCGTTCATCACCGAGGAACTCTGGAGCGGACTCGGACTCGGCACAGAAAGCCTCATGCACAGCGGTTGGCCGGAAGCAGCATCATTCCAAGCCGACCCGCGCTCGGAAGCCGTCTTTGTGGCAGTCTCTCAAGCCCGCAACCTTCGTTCAACCTACGGCATTCCCGTCAACAAACGCCTGCCCTGGCAACTCACCCCAGCGGCCGATTGGGTGAAAAACGAGGCCCCAGTACTCTCCATCCTCCTGCATTCGGAATCCTTCTCCTTCTGTGAGACCGCGCCGCAAGGCCATGCCGCCTGCCCGACGCTTATCGGAACGATTTACCTCCCGCTCGAAGGCATCATTGATCCCGCCACAGAGAAGAAACGCCTCGATGGAGAAATCACCAAAGTGGAAGCCGAGATCGAAAAGGTCGCCCGCAAACTCGCCAGCGAAACCTTCGTCCAAAACGCCCCCGCCGATGTCGTCGCCGAGCACCGCCAACGCCAACAAGATTGGCTCAACCGCCTCACGGAGCTCCAACGCGCCCTGGCGGGATTGGAGTGAGGAGCCAATATATTTTTGGCTTCGGAAAAAGGCAATTGAGGGTTGCTGAGAGGATGGTGATTTTATAGGCATGGGCCTGATGAAATCATTTTTCTGGATTATCGCGTGTTCAGCAGTGCCCGGTTTCCTGCCACTCTCCGCAGCCATTCAAATCGGGGCGGTCTATTCCAATTCCGGCGATCAAGCGCCGTTGGACGAACCCTCTTGGCGGGGAGCTCAACTCGCAGTTGCTGAAGTCAACAAGGCTGGGGGCATCCACGGACAGCAGGTCGAGTTGATCCGCATTCGAGGAAATTCGACATCTGCCGACACTCAGAAAAATGTTGATCAGGCAGTAAAAAATCCTTCACTCGTTGGGTTGGTAGGCCTCTCGGACAGTGACCTAGCCTACGTGGCAGGCCGGGAAGCGATAAAGGAGGGTATTCCTTTTGTGACCTCCGGCGCCACCTCGCCGAAGCTCCCCTCCGTCGTAGGCTCAGGATTTTATCTCGCTTGTTTCGGCGACAACATGCAGGCCGCAACTGCAGCAGAATGGCTTTCCAAAGCAAAAGGCTCTCAGACAGCAGCGATCCTTTTTGATCCCCGATTCACCTACACCCGCCTGCTGAAATCGTATTTCTCAAAAGCCTTTCGACGCGGTGGAGGAAAAATCACCACCCAGCTCGCTTACACGCCGGGGAGAACCATGCTTCTCACTCCCGCCATCCTGAAGGCCGATGCAGTTTTTCTGTCGGTGGAATCTTCCGATGACGCGATGCCCGTGATCCGCCAACTACGCGCTGCGGGCTACCCTGGCCCCATTATGGGCGGTGACAGCTACGACACTCCTTATGCTTGGATCAACAATCCCTATGCCCAAGGCGTCTATTATACAACGCACGCTTTTCCCGCGACCGGGGCTGGATCGGCTTCCCAAGCGGCTTCAAAGGCTTTCAGCCGAAACTACAAGAGAACCTACCACTCCGATCCTAGTGCCTTCTCCGCTTTGGGCTACGACGCCACAAGAGTGCTGCTCGGTGCGATCGAAAAATCCGGTAATCCAAACGGGAAAAATATCCGCAGCGTGCTTGCTTCAGGAGTCCAGCTTACAGGGTTGACTGGCCCCATCACTCTCAGCAAAACCAATCGCATTCCGCAAAAGCCAGTAGCCTTGGTTGATGCAAGCGCCCCAAACAATCGAAAACTCCAGATTGTGCCATCCATCGTTCCCAAGCCTTAAACGAGCTTGAGAAACTCACCTTTTGCAGCGACCAATTTGGACAATGCCAATCCAGAGTTCAAAAAACGATACGGGTTTATTCCGCAGAATGGGATTTCCTGTCATAGGCTCTGGCTCGTTTGCGTCTACGTTTGCGCGATCCGGCGTGCTGAGTACAATTATAGGCATCGTGTGCCAATCAGCGTTCGCCGCACCACTGGATGTGTATCGTGATGAGAATCGCCTCATTGTTATGTCGTTTCCGCAGGGAGCGGCTGTTGAAAATGTGAACGCAATGCTTGTTTTAAATCGCGACAAAATCGAGGAGCGCGACTTGAAAATCGTCGATGTGTCGGAAGTCGCTCAAAGAATTTCTACGGCTGTGCGATTGACTCCCGAACAAACTGATGTCGTGCGTCGCCAGCTTCGTCTCACCGCGGGCGAAACGAATCCGTCTTTTGTTTTGATTGGCAAAGACGGTGGCGAGGCGGCGCGTAGCTTTAACATATTGGATCTCGAGAAATGGTTTGCTTTCATCGACGAGATGCCGATGCGGCGCGCGGAAATCTTGGAACAAAAAAAGCAGGCCTTGGAGCCTTAGAAGAACTGACGTCGGAGCGAGTCCCAATGGGGGCCTGACTCACCGCTGTATCGCCTCGTGCGGGGGGATTTGCCGTTAATCCTGTTAATTCTTCGGATGTGGGATATGAGAAATCATGATAAAGATTCTCCTTGTTGAGGACAACGAAATGAACCGCGACATGCTCTCTCGCCGCCTGGCGAAGCGCGGATTTGAAGTTCTCATGGCGGTGGACGGTGCGGAGGGAGTCGCCATGGCCCGCAGCGCGAACCCTACTCTCATCCTCATGGATATGAGCCTGCCGGTGATGGATGGATGGACTGCCACGCGGACATTGAAAGCGGATTCCTCGACAAGCGGCATTCCTGTAATCGGGCTCACAGCGCATGCAATGGCTGCCGACCGCGAGAAGTGCTTGGAAGCGGGATGCGACGAATACGAGACAAAGCCGATTGAGTTCGCCCGTTTGTTAGAAAAAATCCAAGCCCAGCTTGATAAAAAACCATCCGATTGATGTCTGAACCGAATATCCCCGCAGATGCCGCTGCACAACTTAGGCATGATTTCCGCACGCCCATCAATCACATCATTGGCTACAGTGAAATATTGATCGAGGAATGCGAGGGGGCTGGAAATGGCTCCAACGCTTCGGATCTCAAAAAAATCCGACTAGCTGCCGAGCAATTGCTCACGCTGATCAATACAAGGCTTAGTCCGGGAGTGATTGCCTCAGCTCCCTCCAATTTATCTTCGCTGCCTCCGAGGGGCGAAGAATCAAAGCGCGAGGCACGCACCTTTCGCGGCAGAGTGCTTGCGGTGGATGACAGTCGGGAAAATCTCGATGTGCTGGCGCACCGCTTGGCTCGCCACGGCTTGGATGTCGAAACTGCGGAGAGCGGCATAGAGGCTTGGGATACTCTTAATTCCGGCGCGTTTGATTTAGTGCTCTTGGACGTCATGATGCCAGAAGTGGATGGCTACACGGTACTCACGCAGATGAAGTCACATCCCCAATTGCGCGACATTCCTGTGATTATGATCTCAGCATCGGATGAACTGGATAGTGTGGTCCGATGCATCGAGGCGGGTGCGGAGGATTACCTGTCCAAGCCCTTCAATCCGACACTCCTTGAGGCGCGCATTGGTGCGTGCCTCGAAAAGAAGGTGCTCCATGATGCCGAGCAGCGCCATTTGCGAAAAATCGAAGAGACTCAAAAACGCCTTGATAAAGAACTCGCCGAGGCTGCGGCCTATGTGCGTTCGATCCTACCGCCTCCGACAAAGTCGCCTCTCCGGGTGGACTGGAAATATAGGCCCTCGAGCGAGCTTGCGGGCGATTCCTTTGGCTATCATGGGATCGATTCGGACAGCTTTGCGATTTATTTGCTCGATGTCTGCGGCCACGGCGTTGCAGCCTGTCTTCTCTCCGTATCGGCTATCAATGTCCTGCGCTCGGGCTCCCTGCCTGGGGTTGATTTCCGCAGACCCGGCGCGGTGCTGAAGGCGCTGAACAACGCCTTCCCGATGGAGCGGCAGAACAACCTGTACTTCACTATCTGGTACGGCGTGTACCATGCGCCTAGCCGGACGCTCAGCTATGCCAGCGGGGGGCATCCCCCTGCACTCCTCTTGGAACCCGAAATTGCCGGTAAGTTTAAATCCCGCCGTCTCACTTCGAATGGAATGATCATCGGAGTGATGGAAGACATGCATTTTGCTGAGAACACCTGTGAAATTTCCGCCGAGGCGCGACTCATCGTGCTCTGCGACGGATGCTATGAAATCCGCAATGCCTCGGGCGAGATGAGGGATTACGAGGCGTTTGAAGCCTTCCTCCAGGCGAATGCCTCCGCCTCCGATCTCCTCCAGCGCGTCGAGACTTGGGCCATTCAAGAACATGGAGACAAAACCTTGGAGGATGATTTTTCCATCATCGAGGTTCAGTTCCCCAAATGAACGAAAGCTTCTCCATTGAAATTAGAAACTCCATGGGCGACATCGCCTCAGCGTTAGATGGCGTAAGAGTGTGGCTCAACCCATTTGAGATTCCACTCAAGACACACGAATTCGTCAGCCTTGCCATCGAGGAATTATCTACAAACTGGTTCAAATATGGCTGTAAGCGCGCTGGCAAGTGCGTGATGAGGTTCGATCTTCGTCTGAGTGACGAGAATCTCATCCTGCAAGTCACCGATAACGGATCGCCATTCAACCCGATGAATTTTCTTTTCCCCACGACAAATCTGCCCCCAGAGGATCGCAAGCCTGGAAGTCTTGGTATTCTTCTCTTGCGAAAATTAGCGGATCACATGAGCTATGAACACCGAGGGGGACTGAACATCCTCACACTGGAAAAAACATTTTGTTGATCCAACATGACACAACACAATTTCATATATCTGTCTTCCGCACCCAGCCAGAGCAAGATCACAAAGGGTTTCCAAAAGCGATGACACTGCCGACCGTCACCACCCCATCGAAAGCTAGTGTTTTTTTTAGACACCTCTTTCGTTTTGGGATAGCTCGCCAGTTGCAATTTTTCGTGGCACTTGCTGCGGCTCTTGCTGTCGGGCTCGCCACATGGGCAAACTACCGAATCGGGAGAGCAGAACTGCTCAAAGTTGCCAATGAGAGGGCCATTTCCGAAGTGAATCATTCTGCCCGCGAATTGGATGCGTTTTTTTCTCGAATCGGCATGCTGCCAAGATGCATTGCAGCGCTGCAGGAGGGCTACGGCAATACGCCCAATCCAGGAATGACAGACTTTTTACGTGGACTCATGGAGCGCACGCCGCCCGAAGACGCTTACGGACTCTATATCGCCTACGAGCATACGGACTCCTTTCTTGCCTTCCATCGCAAATACTGGCCATCCCTCACTCCGCTGGAATACGACTACCGCGCTCCAGGGCAGGAATGGTACCAAGGTCCCAAAAACTCAAAGGCTCCCTTTTTTACAGAACCCTACTTTGACGAAGGCGCTGGCAACGCCAGCATGGTGAGTCTCACTGTGCCAGTGCTCGGCAAGAACAATGAATTCCTCGGTGTAGCCGGCGTGGATCTGGCTTTGGAGCAAGTACGACGCATGGTTGAGCAGACTCACATTCGCCTCCCTACTGATGACCCACAGGATCACAAGGAGGAGCAAATTGCCTACCTCGTGAGCCGCAACGGCCGCATTCTGGCGCATCCCGAAGCCGCACTCATGTTGAGAAAGGGATTTCCTGGCGCTGAGGCCTCGACCTTGCCGGCCGGCCGTGAGATCGCGATGCAGACCGAGGGATTCGCCAGTTTCGTAAGTGCGGGACGCGCCATGCAGGCCTATTGGGCGACCGCCCCGATCACGCAGTGGAAACTTGTACTGATCATTCCGGAGGCCACTCTGCTCGAGCCGGTGGTCCAGATGACTTGGCAGACCGTGCAAGTCGGATTTGGCGGCGTCATTTTAGCGGTGGCCCTACTCGCATTTGTTGCTCGACGTTTTACCAAACCACTGCTCCATCTCAATTCAGCCTCCACAGCCTTGCAAGAAGGCAAATTCAAAGCCGACGAACTCTCGAATCTGGTTCGAAGAGGAGATGAATTGGGTGACCTCGCACGCACCTTTGAAACGATGGCCGCTCGAATCAAAAATCGCGAAGAGGAACTAGCCAAGTGGAATCAGAACTTGGAGTCGATCATCGAACAGCGCACATCCGAGCTAGCCCACGCGCTGGAATTGGCCGAAGCGGCAAACCATGCCAAGAGCACTTTCCTTGCCAACATGAGCCATGAACTGCGAACGCCTATGAATGCAATCATCGGGTACAGTGAAATGCTCGAGGAGGAGGCTCAGGAACTCAGCCAAGAGAGTTTTTTGCCAGATCTCAAAAAAATAAAATCCGCAAGCCACCAGCTCTTGGATTTGATTAACGACGTACTCGACCTCTCAAAAATCGAGTCGGGCAAGATGTCGATCTTCTGCGAGGAGATCGATGTCACCACCATGATCCGCGACCTCGAACAACTGGTGCAGGGAGCCATTCAAAAAAATCAGAATTCCTTCACCGTGGAAATTCCCCTTGATATCGGCGTCATGCAGAGCGACCTAAAAAAAATTCGCCAGACCCTTTTGAACCTTCTGAGCAACTCAGGCAAATTCACCGAGGGTGGAGAGATCCGCCTCAGCGTCGGAGCAACAACACAACGCAGGCGGGAATTCATCACTTTTGCCGTCATGGATACCGGAATCGGAATGAAGGCTGACCAAATTGGAAAACTCTTCGAACCATTCATCCAAGCCGATGAATCGACGACCCGCAAATACGGAGGAACTGGACTCGGACTCGCGATCAGTCGTAAATTTTGTCGCTTGCTTGGGGGTGACATTGAAGTCCAGAGCCAAGAGGGCATCGGATCCACATTTACCGTCACCCTGCCACGCAAAACCAAAAAGCTAGCTCAACCAAAGAGCCTGACTAAAAATTAGACATCCTGAGAATCCAGCGCCGATGCGCGGGAGTTGTGAATTTCCATAGTGTCAAGAAATCCAGCCATCTCGAAAATATCACGAACCGCTGGCGTCAAGGCCGCAAATGCACAAGTACCGCCACGCGATTTCATCCGCTTCACAGTGGAAAGAAAAACACTGAGCCCCGCACTGCTTGTAAAAGAAAGCCCCTCACAGTCAAAAATGACGCGGCTTGCATCGGTCGCTAAAACATCTTCAAGGTCCTTCTCTAGGCCCTCCACCGTGATCGCGTTGAGATGCCCGTCTAATATTAAGACGACGCAGAATCCAAGGTTTAACAATGCAACTTTTAATTGAGGGCGGCTCATTTGGTAGGATTTGAATAAACCGCTCCCTGAGGAGTTGCGATTTCTTTTTATCGGATTGCCGCACCCTTCCCCAATTTTGCATTTGAATAAAGACTCAGCCAGTTCATGGTAAGATTTATGAAAGCATTACTACTCTGCCTTGCACTAGGCCTAGCATCTCTACAAGCCTCAGACATCTGGAGCACTGACTATGAAGCCTCGATCGCTCAGGCTGCCGCATCCAAAAAGGCCATCCTTCTCGAATTTACTGGCTCCGATTGGTGCCCGCCTTGCATGAAACAAAATAAGGATGTCTTCGAGCAGACCGCCTTCGAGGATTATGCAAAGGACAAACTTGTGCTGGTGAAACTGGATTTCCCACGACGTAAAGAACAAGACCCTGCGGTCAAAGAGCGCAATCAGAAGCTCTCGACTCAATATGGCGTGGAGGGCTTCCCAACCATCATTCTACTCAGCCCCGAAGGCAAGGAACTCGCGCGCCAAGTTGGTTACGGAGGGGGAGGCGTGACTGGATTCATCGATTGGGCCAACACAAACCTGAAGTAGCATCTTAAGTAACCGCCCATTTTACATGCCAATCGTTCTTGATCTCTTCAAACAAACGGGAGCTCTCCTGCACGGCCACTTTGTTCTGCGAAGCGGCCTCCACAGTCGTGAATTTTTCCAGTGCGCACTGCTCCTGCAGGACGCAACCATTGCGGCTCAAGTCTGCGGCATGCTCGCGGAAAAACTCAGCGCCTATGAGGCCGAAACGGTCGTCTCGCCAGCAGTGGGAGGCATCATCGTCGGGCAGGAAGTCGCCCGCCATCTTGGCAAACGCCACATCTTCGTCGAGAAAGACGGCGATGGCGGACTCGTTCTGCGCCGGGGGTTCGAAATCAAACCTGGCCAGCGCTTCGTCGTGGCAGAGGATGTCGTGACGCGCGGCGGTCGCGTGCAAGAGACAATCCAAATCGTGCGCGACCATGGCGGAATCGTCGTAGCGGCAGGCTCGATCGTTGACCGCAGCGGAGGCGAAATCCCAGATTTCGGATGTCCCTTCGTCTCCCTAGTTCAGATGAATGTGGAAACATTCCCTGCCAATGACATTCCCGAAGACCTGCAAGGCATACCTGCCATAAAACCGGGCAGCAAGTAGGCGCGCACCACTGCGATTGACAAGCCTGCCAACAAGGGCAAGATACGCATCTCACCTTTCAACCACACATACAAACATGGCACTTGCAACTGGCTCCAAAGCTCCTGAATTCACACTCAAAACAATCGGCTCCGAAGGTCTCACCGACTTCAGTCTTTCCTCAAACTTCGGCAAAAAAAACATAGTCCTTCTTTTCTTCCCCCTCGCTTTCACCGGCGTGTGCACGCAGGAACTCTGCGATGTCACTGCAGGACTTTCAAAATATGAATCTCTGAATGCGGCGGTCGTAGGCATCAGCGTGGACAGCCCGTTTGCGCAGGAAGCTTGGGCTAAAAAGGAAAACATCAGCATCCCGCTGGTGAGCGACCTGAACAAGGAGACCTCAAAAGCCTACGACGTGCTTCTGCCTGATCTCATCGGCCTTGGAGCGGTATCCGCACGCGCGGCTTTCGTTATCGACAGAGACGGCATCATCCGCCACAGCGAACAAACTCCCACACCAAAAGAACTCCCCGATTTCAACAAAATCGCTGAGGTTCTCGCGTCACTCTAAAAAACTCACTCGGAAAAAAATAAAAATCTTCTTGTCAGGGGTTGCGAGCCATGGTGTGCTTGCTCCCCTTTTCCGCAAAACAAGCGGAGCACTTTAAATATGGCTAAAGAAATCGTAGGACAGATCAAATTGCAGATTCCCGCAGGTGCCGCAAACCCGGCCCCGCCCGTAGGCCCGGCCCTTGGCCAACAAGGCGTCAACATCATGGCCTTCTGCAAAGAATTTAACGCGGCGACTCAAAAGCAGGCAGGCGACATTCTCCCAGTCGTAATCACCGTTTATAAGGATAAAAGTTTCACGTTCATCACCAAGGCACCACCAGCAGCGATCCTCCTCAAAAAGGCTGCCGGTCTCGCCTCGGGCTCTAAGGAACCCAACAAAATCAAGGTAGGCAAAATCTCGAAAAAGCAGGTCATGGACATCGTCAAAATCAAGATGAGAGACATGAATGCACGCTCAGAGGAAGCTGCCTTCCGCACTCTCTGCGGCACAGCCCGCCAGATGGGTCTCGAAGTCGCAGAGTAATTCTGTCGCTTTTTTTCAATATCCAACCCGCCGTTTCTATGAATCGGCGGGTTGTTTTTTTTGATAAAATCAAAACATCAAAACCACGAGGATTCCGGCACTGATTACCAATCCCACGAAAAACGAGTTACGGAATTGTTACAAAGTTTATTTGGAACCAGACGATCTGATCCGTTAGTAATGACGCTCTCATGAAATTAAAAACCACACTGGCAACGTGCCTCTCATTGGCTACCTCGCTTTTTCTCACCCCAAAAGCTAGCGCACAGCAAATCTCGGGTGCGGGCGCCACCTTTCCAGCTTCCCTCTACCAGCGTTGGAGTGTGGAATTTAATAAAGTGCAACCCGCAGTCAAAGTGAACTACCAGTCGGTTGGCAGCGGGGCCGGGGTGAAAAACTTCACTCAAGGCGTTGTCGATTTCGGCGCTAGTGATGCCGCAATGTCTGATGCAGAAATCGCAAAGGTCAAACAAGGCGTCGTCATGATTCCTGCCACTGCGGGCATTATTGTTTTTGCCTACAATCTTCCCGGTGTCTCCGACCTCAATCTCTCCCGCGAGGCAATGTCTGGAATCTATCTCGGCAGCATTAAAAAATGGAATGATCCGATGATCGTTAAAGATAATCCGAATGCCAAACTGCCCGATCTTCCGATTCAGGTCGCCTCACGCTCGGACGGCAGCGGTACAACATATGTTTTCACACAGCATCTATCGGCAATCAGTTCGAAGTTTTCGGATGAAGTTGGAACTGATAAATCCGTCACTTTCCCAGTGGGAGTGGGTGGCAAGGGCAACGAGGGCGTCACAGCCTTGGTCAAACAGAGCATCGGCATGATTGGTTATGTCGAGTATGGATACGCGCGAGATAATGGTTTGGCGATGGCCCACCTTCAAAATAAGTCGGGTACATTTGTTGAGCCAAGTATGGAATCGGGTACGGCAACTCTATCCGCTGTGCAGTTTCCTGAAAACCTTCGCGTCTGGCCAGAAGACCCCACCGGCGTCAACGACTATCCGATCGCCACGTTCACTTGGCTCCTTTTTTATAAAGAATACTCGGACGAAGCCAAACTGAAGGCTCTCAAAGAATTTGTGAATTACGGCCTTACAACGGGACAATCTTTCGCTGAGGACCTGGGCTATATTCCGCTCCCGGCTTCGGTTGTGGAAAAATCCCAAGCCGCTCTGGCTACAATCATTAAAAAATAAGGTCCAGCATCCCGTGTCAGCACCAACAAGCCAAAGCAATTCCCTCGCCCACTACAAAAGCGGGCCTGATTTCTTCAGGCTCCTTTGTTGGTTGGCGTCAGCTGTAACGGTGCTGACTCTTGGTTGGATCATTTTTAAAATCGTTGAGTCGGCTTGGCCGGCAATTCACAAATTCGGTTGGGACTTCCTGACATCCTCCGCATGGTTGCCGAATCGCGAGCGTTTCGGAGTCTTCCCATTCATCGTGGGCACTGTCGTGAGTTCTTTTGTTGCGATACTCATGGCATTCCCACTCGGACTGGCGATTGCTATTTTTCTCAGCGAAAATTTCCTTCCCGCGCCGGTGCGCCAAGTGATTCGGTTTGTTGTAGAGATGCTTGCAGCTATTCCGAGCGTGGTCTATGGGCTCTGGGGAATTTTTGTGGTGATTCCGCTCTCGAAGTCGTTTGCCGACTGGATGGTCTCAGTCTTCGGCGGGGTGCCAATTTTTGCGGGCCCCGCGTACGGCAATTCCCTGTTCACAGCTTCAATCGTGCTTGCCATCATGATCTTGCCAACAATCACAGCGATTTCACGAAATTCCCTTTCTTCAGTCCCAAAAACCCTCCGCGAAGGAGCTTATGCTTTGGGGTCAACTCGCTGGGAAGCCATTCTCGGAGTCATCCTCCCATCAGCAGCCCCGGGTATCGTTGCGGCCACGATTTTGGCCCTGGGTCGTGCCATGGGTGAGACTATGGCGGTCGCCATGTTGATCGGCAATAGTTCGCGACTATCTTGGTCGATCTTTTCTCCTGCGGGCACCTTGGCTGGCCTATTGGCGAACCAATTTGGCGAAGCGCAAGAACTCCAAGTCAACTCCCTCATGTACGCCGCTTTGATTCTTATAATCATCACTTTATTCGTTAATATGATCGGCGAGGCAGTTCTCCGTTACACACAACATCAGACAGCCGGAATTCGGTAACGCTCATGGATAATATCGGAACCCATAGCTTAGATTTCTTTGAGCTCGATCACAACGAAAACACCAAGGCGATGGGGCGTTCGCTCACCAACCGGATTCTCACCGGGATCTGTGTAACGCTTTCCCTTTTAACGATGATACCTCTCATATCAATCATCGTTCTGTTATTAAAAAACGGTCTCCCTTTATTAAGCGCGAGTATCTTTACCGAATTGCCACCCGCCGCAGGAATGACTGGCGGAGGTTTTGGAAATGCAATCATCGGCACGCTGGTAATGGTTGGTTTGGGCTTGGCGATATCAACCCCAGTGGGAATTCTTTCCGCCATTTTTATTAACGAGTACTCCCAAACATCCAGACTTTCTCGGGCCGTAAGATTCGTAGCGAAACTCCTCACAGGCATTCCTTCTATCATTTGTGGAGTTTTTGCCTTTGCGATTGTTGTTCTGCCAAATCAAACGTTCTCCGCATTCGCCGGTGGGGTGGCTTTATCCGTTCTCATGCTCCCGACTATTCTTCTCACTGCAGAGCAGGCCCTCATGGGAGTCCAGAATGCCTACCGCGAGGCATCATACGGCTTGGGAGCCACACGCTTCCAGACCATCGTTCGCGTTGTCCTTCCAGACGCTCTTCCTGCAATGATGACCGGCATCATGCTAGCAGTAGCTCGAGCCGCTGGTGAGACGGCCCCCCTCATATTCACAGCCCTTTTCAGCCAATACTGGGCAAGCTCGCTCAACGAACCTACCGCCTCACTCGCCGTCTTGATCTATAATTTTTCCACAGTGCCATTCCCGCACCAAGTTTCAATGGCCTGGACAGCTTCGTTGGTGTTGGTTGCTTTCGTAACTATAGCAAACGTCGCAGCCCAAACCATTTTCGCTAGAAAAAATTAAGCCATCCTATGCCAATCGTAGACCAGCAGATGACAAAGCAAACATCCCCGAATTCGAACCCTCCAGTCCGTAAAGATTTTCTAGCGGCCAAAGATTTCAATTTTTTCTACGGAAAAAAACAAGCCCTCTACGATATCAATATCGAGATTCCCGAAAGGCAAGTCACCGCGTTCATCGGACCATCGGGTTGCGGCAAGTCAACTCTCTTGCGGAACTTCAACCGGATGAACGAGCTGATTGAGGGCGTGAGGCACGAAGGCGACATCCGACTCTTGGGCAAGAGCATTTACGACAAATCGGTGGAAGTCATCTCACTCCGCCGCAGCATCGGAATGGTGTTCCAAAAATCTAACCCCTTTCCAAAGTCGATCTACGAAAATGTGGTTTATGGCCTCCGGATCAGCGGACAATCCAAAAAATCAACCCTAGATGAGGCCGTTGAGCGGAGCCTGCGAGGAGCCGCCCTCTGGGAGGAAGTGAAAGACCGCCTTCACGAAAGTGCCCTCGGCCTCTCGGGCGGTCAGATGCAAAGGCTTTGCATAGCCCGAGCCATCGCAAACCGTCCAAAGGTCCTCCTGATGGACGAGCCCTGCTCTGCGCTTGACCCCATCGCCACGGTCAAAGTCGAGGAGCTCATCCGCGAGTTGAAAAAGGAATTCACCATCGTGATTGTAACGCACAACATGCAACAGGCGACACGCTGCTCGGACGAGACGGCCTTTTTTTATCTCGGGAAACTCATCGAATTCGACCGGACGCAGAAAATCTTTTCCAATCCCTCCGAGAAACAAACGGAAGATTACATCACCGGCCGCTTCGGTTGATATCAGCAACCAAAATCTACAGATCATGCAAACAGAAGCCACCCGTCATATTCTCACAAACTTCGAAGATGCTTTGGACAATCTTCGAAAGGACGTCCTCATGATGTCCAGCCTTTCAGCTAGGAGCTTGGAGAACGCAAGGAAAGGCCTATTTGAACGCGATGAGGACTGGGCGAATACAGTGATCGCAGATGACGAAGAAATCGACACTCTGGAGATCCAAGTCGATAACGATGGCATCTCCATCATGCTCCGCTTCCACCCGTATGCATCTGATCTTCGGAATGTATTTGCAGCGATGAAAACCAGCGTCAATCTGGAGAGAGCGGCTGATCAAGCCGTGGGCATTGCCCGCCGCACCAAGAAACTTCTTGCCATGCCGGCCATGGCGGAAACCCCCCTCATCGAAAGCCTTTATTATTTCACTTCGGCCATGTTCAATGATGCGATCAATGCGTATGCTGACAGCGATATCGAACTGGCAAAAACCATCAAATCGAGGGACCGCGAACTCGATATCCACAATCGAGAATTTGCCGAAAAACTCACCGAGCTCATGCCTCAGAATCCCGATTTTATCAGGGGATTTTTGGAACTCATTTTCATAGCCCGCTGCCTCGAACGCATCGGTGATCTGGCAAAAAGCATTGCTGAAGACACGATCCACGCAGTGGCGATGAAGGACACTCGCCACACAGCAAATTTGGTGAGCGCCTAGGGCGCGCATTCGCAGGAACTCCCAAGGGGATTGTTAGTGAGAGTCCACGCAAAGTTACGATTTGTTTACAATACGGGGATTTACACGAGCGGTGTGGAGGTCAAAATTTTGGGCCTCATGAAGACACGAAATCTCTCATCGATCACAAAGACGTTCACATTATTTGCAGCAGTCGCTGCCATCTCGCTTCCGAACGGCTTAACAGCCGAACAGGAAGAGTCAAACTCCAGTAGTGGTTTTTTATCTAACCTCCACTGGCAACCCCTCCACTTCAAAGGACCGATTGAAGTTAAAGATGGCCAAGTGCTCGCAGGAACATCTGGAACAATTCAGGGCGAGCGCATCCCGGCTCCGGATGATGACCTCTCCAATCCATTCAGCGACTGGTGGAACGGAAAATACATGCTCGGCGGTGAGGGCAATTTCGGCTTTGACCTCCGTAAGAAGCTATCAGATGAAGGAGTCTCATTTAATGGCAACTATCAGGGAGCATTCTTTGGCGTTGTTGACAGCGAAAAAGGCTCACGAGGATTCTGGGACGAGCAAATCAACTTCGGGACCGAATTGAACCTCGGGAAGATAGTAAAAAACGAAGACCTCGAAGGCGTCGTTGCCTTTGCAAGCTTCCGCTATCGTGATTCGACTAAGGACTCCAATCCAAACAATTTTGTCGAAGCACAGAGCATGTTTAATCCTTCAAACTGGCAATCAGGGACTCAATTCCGTGTGCTCGCACTTGGTGCTGAAATTGGAAGCAAAAATATTTTACCCATCAAGGATATGGTCGTTCTTCGTGGGGGTTGGCTGCAGCCTCAGAAAGAATTCGTCGATCAACCACTTTCGAAGCTCTTCCTAAATAATGCTGTAAACAGCGCGAAGGGAATCGGTGGAAACATCCCGTTTTCCTCAAGTTTCTCAACATGGGGCGGAACTCTGAAGGTGAAATTCCACGAAACAGTTTACATCAAAAACGGGCTCTTCATGTCATTTCCGGAGGCTACTTCCTCAACGAATCACGGACTTTGCTTCCAAGGGTACGGGCCAGACACCAAGCAAAACGGACTCTTCTACATGGGTGAGACAGGCTACACACCGATCATCGGCACAGCGAAGCTCCCTGGCAAATATGCCTTCGGAGGTTACTTTTTTGGCACACCTGCCAATAATACCGAATCATGGAACGGCACTCAGGATGCAGGACAATACGGCTTCTATTTCCAGGCCGACCAAATGCTCTACCGCGAGCCTTCAACGGCTACCGAAGCTGCAACCAAAACCAAGCCGGATGGAAAATCCGTTGTCTCTGGGAAGTCATTTAAATCAGTAGTTGAGCCAACCAAGCCAAAGCTCTCCAATGAAGGTTTGAGCACATTTAACCTGCTTTCATTTGCTCCAGGCTTCGCGGTGAAAAATGCCTTTCCCTTCTATTTTCAGAGTGGGCTTGTTTACACTGGGCTCATCCCGGGGCGTAACGAGGATCTGGCCATGGTCTCCCTTGGCTATGGCGCCTATCAGGGTGATGTGAACCCTGCGATCGATGGTTACACTGCTGTGATCGAAGGAGGATATCGCTTCCAAATCAACGGTTGGTTCTACCTGCAGCCATTCGTTCAATACTTCTCCCATCCGAGCGGAACGGGCACAGCCGGCGTTCAAAACGCCACAGTTCTTGGCTTCCTGACAGGCTTGGTTTTTTAAAAAACCTGCGGATTTGGTTTGGTCTCCGGCTGAACCAGATCTGCCTCAACCCCTGAGGCAGAGAGAGGCGGTGAAGTTTGCCGCCTCTCTCGACCCAGTGGGATGGCCTATACGAGCGCTCGCTTGGTGGCACTCGAAATATCTAGCCCCCCCTTCGATGAAAAGACCTCGTAGTGCATCGGTAATTTTCCTCGGCGTAAGCGCGATCTCCCCTGCTCCGTTTTCCACCACCAAGAGGGCGTTGCCCTCTTCTTGACCCGGCACAACCTGCGTAATGATCAGCGGCGTCTGAGCAGCAAGCGCCTCCTGAACGGTTGCCCCGCCAGCCTTGCTGATCAGCACATGCGACCTGCGGAGCAGGCTCGGAATCTCCGAAGTCCAACCATGAAGTTCAATGTGCTTTTGCAATTCGTTCGCAAGCTGACGGGCTTTTTGCATGAGGGCCTCATTTCGACCACAGGTTACGGTCAACGCGATTTGATCCAACGCAAGCAACTCACGAATGATATCCAACGCAACATCGTGGCCTGAATTAACCATGTAGAGAACGTTCCAAATCCCATTTGACGGCGGAATCTCGCGAATCGGCCCAACTTCTGAAAACACAACGGGAACCGGAAATCCTGTAACACAAATTTTGCGGCGATCCACGCCCCCTCTCTCCATCGAGTTCGCAGTCGGCTCATTGGGTACCAAAAAATAATCGCTCGAGCAGCGCCACCACAATGAGTTGATTGTCAGCGAATCCGTCACCACAGTCACGTAAGTAAATGGGTGGAGTTCCGATCTTACCTTGTCCAAGACGCCTCCGTAACCCGGAAAACAGCTCACAACAACATTGGCATCGGACGCAGCAATGCGAGCACGAAGCGCTAAGGCGGCCTTGCCGAAGAGACCAACCCCCTTGGTAGCCATCGGCGAACGATCAAGAAATTTGTAAAATGCACTCCATAAAAAGGGAGCTCGATTGATGACAAGACGATAAAGCGACTGGAGGAAGCGGTTCCAAAATCCGTAAGATTCATCAAAAATATCACTCACCGCTACGGTCAGTTCGGGGTGATAGACTTTGAGCGCTGCCGCAAGATTCCTCGCAGCAGCATTATGCCCTTCTCCAAAGCCGGCTGTAAGAATAAGAATAGAACCAGAAACCATCGACCTTCTGCCTCAATGAATGGGAGCTTTAGCGTTTTCCTCGCTGACCCGACGTGTGATTTCCAGAGCGATATCAAGCGCGTCAGCTGCCGCTAAGCCGGTAACTTTCGGCTTCAACCCCTCACGCGTGCAACGCAAAAACGATTCCAGCTCAATTTTTAGAGGCTCCCCCTTTTCAACATCCACTGGCTCACGCACGATACGCTTGCCGCTGAAATCCGTGACAATCTTCGAGTCGGTGGCCAATCCGATGAGCTTTCCAAACCCAGAACTTTCTTTTTCATCCTCCCTCGCAAGCCGAAGCAAATACCCACTCTGATTTTTGTAATCGAGGGAAAGATAGGCATTCTCTTGAAAGACGCGGATTTTTCTGACTCGGTCTTGGCTTATGCGACTCGCTGTGACGTTGGCAACGCATCCATTTTCAAAACGAAACCGCACATTGGCAATATCCTCGCCACTCCCAAGGACGGAGATACCGACCGCATCTAGGCTGGCAACCGGTGAACGCACTAGGTGCAAAATAATTTCGATATCGTGAATCATGAGATCCAACACGACTCCAATATCAGTGCTGCGATTGGGATAGGGCGATAAACGCGTCACCTCTAAAAAACGCGGGTTTCGCAGGTGCGACTCGAGCGCATGCAGCACGGGATTGAAACGCTCTACATGCCCGACTTGAAGTACACAGCCTTGCCAAGCCGCACACTCAGCGAGCTCGCGAGCATTGGCAGGGGTGTCAGCAATCGGTTTTTCAATGAGAAGGTGCTTACCCCACCCAAGGAGTGCCATACCGATGGGGTGGTGAGTCACCGTGGGCGTGCAGATCGTCGCGGCATCGACCAATCCAGAGAACTCCTCCAACGAAGAGGTAGCCTTACAATTGAAATTCTTCGCCGCAACCGCTGCGGACTCAGGGTTTGTATCGTAAACAGCCATCAAACGGCTTCCCTCAAGCTCGCTGTAAATACGCGCATGGTTAATACCCATGTGCCCCACCCCAACCACGCCAGTTCGAATCATTTTCATTGTCCGTAAAGTGAGATGCCAAGATGAGTCGCCGCCGCGCAGACTTTCACACGATCAAGCAGCAATGTCGCCCCAGCCTCGACACCAATTGTAGTGACCCCAGCTTCCGATGCAACTTCGAGCGTCCGTGTACCAATCACAGGAACATCAAACCGCATATCCTGCCCAGGCTTGGAAACCTTCACTAACGTCGCCGACCCCCGCCCCAACGCTCCACCGCGACGGATGGCCTCGTTCGTTCCCTCAAAGGCTTCTACCGCCAAGATGGTTCCATTTTTGACAAGAACCGTCTGGCCGATATCTAAGCGACTCGTCTCTTTAGCAGTGGAAAAACCGTACTCCAAATCAGCCAGATACCGCGGCTTGAGTTTGGGACCAGCAATCAACCCCAAAGTGGCAAGGTGGTCCTCCAAAAATGTTGTAGCCGAGATCAACCCGGTTCCTACTCTTTCCAACTCGGCAGCTACAGCCCCGAACAACGTTTCCGCGTTGCGCTGGCGCAACTTTGCCAGGAGGACAAGCGCTTTGAAATCAGGCCTGAGGTTGAACAAATGCCCAGGAGCGATTTGACCAGCCATAAGCGAACGGGAGGCACCGGATTTTTTCGCAGCATCAAGGAGCCTACCCACCTGCCCGACCCTCATCCACTCCACCACATCAACCATTCCAGCAAGCGCCTCATTTGTTTCACCCTCAAAAGCCGCCATCACAATTCGCTCGACGCCGGCCTTCCGTGCCCCGTCGATCACAAGACGGGGATAATCCCCGCTGCCTGCAATCAGAAACAAGGATGAGGGGTTCTGTAATGCATCCATTCGATTATAATTAATACCCGACATCATCGAAACGGTTCACGCGGAAATTCCCGCTAGGGGAGGATGCTGGCTTCTTTTTTTCAGTTCCTCTGGAATCGCCGCCGGAGGATGGAAAAACGAAGCCGGGAGCATCGGTTTTATAGGTATCCACTGGAACCTGGGCCGTCTGGCCCGCTCCAGGCAGGCTGCGCCTTTGAGCAATAAACTGGCTGGGGCGATAGTAATTGGTGAAGTCCTTGGCGAAGGAAGAGCGGTTGATGCCGATGAAGAGGTTTTTGCGAATTTCAAAGTGCAGGTGGGCAGTGTACATGCCGCGGTTTGTTCCAATTGTTCCAACCTGTTGCCCACGCGGAATATTTTGACCTTTTCGAACCATGATTTGGTTCAAATGAGCATACATGGAGTCCACCGTCCGCAACTGGCCAGCTTCAACAAATGCATGCCTCACAATCACAACATTCCCCCACCCCATCCGAGCATCCTGAGCAAACGTCACATATCCATTGCCTATACAGTAAACTGGAGCACCCAGATCGCTATTCCCGCCGGCCACACCATTCCAATCCTCCCCAGGGTGGTAGGATAAAAAACCCCGAGACATGTAGTAGCCATCCCCATTGGGTTTGGCGATGGGCATATCAAACCCTTCCGCGACTCTCACTGTGGCGCGATTCCCCCCAGGAACGGCTAGAAGCCCTCCCACAAAAAGCATAAGAAAAATCCAGAACCACCCGCGTTGCATGAAGCTCCAATTTAACCCTGAGAGGAACAAGACCGCAAGCCGCACAGAGCAGTCATGCTGACGAGACATGCACGTTATGGTTGCAGCATCTGGGAAAATCGACAACATCGCACCCATGTCAAACGCCTTCCCGCCGCGACCTCGTAAGGTTGGATCCTCCCCGACCTCTTACGCGATTGTAGCCAGCAAATTTAACCAACCCTACGTACAAGCCCTCGTAGACAATGCCCACAACGAGCTGAATGCTCTCGAGCCGGATGTTCACATTGTCCTTGTGTGGACCCCTGGCTCATTTGAGATTCCTCTTTTCGTTCAAGCGACAGCCGACCTGAATCGCTTCCAAGCAATCATTGCCTTGGGATTGATTTTGGAGGGTGAGACCGACCACGCGCGCCTGATTGCGGAAGCCGTGACCCGATCACTGCTGGATATTTCGCTCAAATACAAACTCCCAGTAATTCATGGAGTGCTCCTGGTAAAAGATGCGGCTCAGGCCCAAGCACGCTGCGTGGGAACCGAACACAACCGTGGCATCGAAGCCGCACGGGCAGCCTTTTCGGCTGCACACAAACTTCCGGAGATCGTTTAACCATGGGCGTTCGACGTGATGCCCGCGAGGCAGCGGTGCAATATCTTTACCAGCGCGAGATGCAAGGTGATCTGAGTGACCAGGCTCTCCAAGAATTCTACGAAATGCGGGGCCTCAGCCCAAGCGGGAGGCGCTTCTGCGATGAACTCCTGAAAGGGTGGATCCAACACCACGAAGAAATCGATGCGGTGATTGCCAAATATGCTCGGAACTTTGAGTTCAAGCGCCTCTCAGCCGTAGATCGAAATGTGCTACGCATCGCCTGCCATGAAATCCTTTTTCGCTCGGATATCCCACCCGCAGTTGCAATCAACGAAGCGATTGAGATCGCCAAAAAATATAGCACCGAGGATTCGGGTAAGTTTGTAAATGGTGTCCTCGATAACATCCGCAAGCAAGAGCCCCCAGCCCGCTAGATCATGGCGACAGGATTTTTTAGAAACTTTATTTCCCGATTCACTGGAGGCCCGGTGGACTGGGAGGAACTTGAAGAAACACTGATTCGTGCCGACTTTGGCATTTCGATGACCTCGATCATCATCGAGGCCCTGAAGAAGCGCGGCGGCGAGGTGAATGGAGAAACCGCATTGCAGGTCCTTCGCGAAGAAATTCTGAAAATTCTACCTGCACAGAATCCCCCACTCACCCCTCTCACTTCAGGTCCTCTCACCATTTTGGTGGCGGGTGTAAACGGTACTGGCAAAACGACCTCGTGTGCAAAACTGGCAAATTGGCTGAAATCCCAGAACCACGCGTGCCTCCTCGTGGCGGCCGATACGTTCCGAGCTGCAGCCATAGAACAACTTTGCGCCTGGGGAACCCGACTTGGCATCGAGGTGATGCGCAGCCAATATCAAGGCGATGCAGCCGCTCTATGCCACGATGCTTGGAGCAGCGCTCGCCGCCGCAATATCAAATTTCTCCTCTGCGATACAGCTGGACGCCTCCACACCAAAAGTAATCTCATGCAGGAACTCGCCAAGGTAGTTCGCACCCTCGGCAAACAGGATGCCACAGCTCCACACGAGAAATGGATCGTCCTTGATGCCACCACCGGATCGAACGCACTTATTCAAGCCCGCGAATTTCACAAAGCCATAGAACTCACTGGTGTGATCCTCACGAAACTCGACGGCAGCGGCAAAGGCGGCATCGCCGTGGCGATCCAACACGAACTTGGAATTCCAACCCGTTTCATCGGATCCGGCGAAAAGGAAACAGACTTCGCCCCCTTCGAAAGGGAGAAGTTCGTAGACTCGCTGCTCTGAGTAATACGCGCCCTGCTCAGTTTTAAGAAACCTCAAAGAGTTCTGGGGATTCTCCCGCTCCATGAGGAACCAGGCCCCATCAACTCACCATTGGGGTACAGAGCCCCCCGCCCACTTTGATGGTGAAAAACTCCATTTTCAATCGCCCACCAAGCGTCGCACGCAAACCAAAAAAATGAACGATCGTTCATTTTTTTGG
>VFJO01000244.1 GCA_009886045.1 Verrucomicrobiota bacterium | reverse complement strand
TGAGTTTGAATATTGAGGAATTTATCGCTGCATTAAATTCCAACACCCTCTCAGGAAAATCATTTTTCCAACTGGATCTGACATCCCTCGACTTGCGGGGAGCAAATCTTTCAGGAGTCCGTCTCCTGGACTGTCGCTTGGAAGGCGTCGACTTATCCGAAGTTTCTTTGGAAGATTCTCAGATTTCCGAGTGCGATCTCCGGGCGGTTTCGCTCGCGAGGGTGAAGCTCGATAGGGCCATTTTTTCTCAAACCAAATTGAATGATACGCGATGGAATTCCTGCTTGGGGAGCGATACATTCTTCGACTCCTGTGATTTTTCTGGAAGCGAGTGGACCTCCGGCAGGTTGACCTATTCGAAGCTTGTTGAATGCGAGGTTGGCAACACGCGCTGGCAGAAGGCCTCTTTCTATGGCACTGTCTTTGTCGGACTCAGCGCCACCCATTCCATCTGGGAAGAATGCGATCTCGGTTCAACAAACTGGGCCAATTTAAACTTTGAGCAAACGCAATTCATTAAATGCCGCCTTCCTGATACCAAGTTCCTTGGAAGCCACTTGGGATTCATGGAATTCCGAGATTGCGCTCTCAAAAAATGCTTTTTCCACAGTTGCCAGATGAAATCCGCACCATTTGGCAAATCCTTTGTTGTGAATGTCAAATTTATAGGTTCCGAGATCGCACATCTGGACCTATCCCAAAGCCGAACTGCACAATTGCTATTCGATAGATGTGACCTCTCCTGCAACCCCAAGCTGCCTAATGAGAGCTATGAGATGACGCTCTCTGATTGCAATCTCACTGGTGTAAACCTTTCCAAAATGGCATTTCACCGCGCCAGATTTGATGGTTCCCAGATGCAAGGAGCCGACCTTTCAGAATGCCGCTTGAACTTTGCGAGTTTTTCCCGAGCAGATCTTTCCAATGCAGTTTTCAGCAACTCGCAACTTCTCTCGGCGAAATTCGATAGAGCCAATCTCTCTCACGCCAAGCTCGATCGGACAAATGCCAGTTCAGCAGATTTCATAGGCGCGAATCTCTCCGAAACCTCCTTGTTCGAAATGAAATGCGTCAATGCGAGATTCGAAAACACGCACATTCCCCCTAGCCTCCTCCTCTCAGGCAATGTAGTGGGTTCCAGTTTTAAAGATGCAGATTTTTCTAATCAAGATTTCCAGGGGCGGGATTTCACAGGATGCACCTTCGAAAATTGTCATTTCCAATCCAGTCGCCTATCACGCTGCACACTGCACAAAGGCACATTCTCTCGCTGCAACATGGCCCACGCTATCTTCACCGAAGCAAATATTGGCGAGTGGTCTTTTACAGAGTCCAACCTGTCGAACGCATCCTTTGCAGAATCAAAAATCCATCGTGCCGACTTCCACGGGACTCAACTCGAGGATGCCATTTTTACAAACGCCCAGATCGCTTGGACTGATTTTACCAAAGTCCCCATGCATCTTGTTGGGGATATCCAAGGCGCCTCGTTCCGAAATTCGACTCTCGACGGCTGCGACCTGAAGCAGCGAAACCTCTCGTCAATGGATTTTAGCGAAACAACATTCGTCAAATCTGATCTCTCCCAGTGCAACCTCTCCGAGGCTTTATTAGTTCGTTGCCAATTGATCGGAGCCAAACTTGTGGGGGCAAATCTGCAGAGATGCCAAGCCACAGGAGCCAATTTTACAGAAGCCGTCCTTGATAAAGCGGATTTCCAATCCGCTAATCTTCTTCAAGCTACCTTCAGCGCTTCATCCGCAGTTGAAACATCATTCCTTAATACGATAGCTAACAGGTCTTTTTGGAAAAAATGCCAAGCACACCGCGCAGATTGGTCCGGTGCTCAACTCCAGTGGGCGGATTTTTCCTCCGCAGATGTGTCTTCGGCATCTCTTCGTGGCGCGGATTTGACAGGCGCCAACGTCCATGCTTTGATCGCAAAAGACACCGACATGCGTGGCGCTGTGACCAAGGGGACTCGTGAAACAAACCGAGACCTCTTTTTTGCAGAAAACTGGCAGCCTCCCCCATTAAATCCCAAATCATTATGAAAACCATTGAATCCATGCCTTCCCTCAACCTCCAGTCGGTTCCTTACATCGGAGCCGCAAAGGTTCTATCCATCGAGGGAGATAAAATCCAATTGGAATGCCCAGACTGTTATCCCACTGCGCAGATGGCCATGAATCCTCGATACGATGCAAATGTGGGAGATATCGTTGTCGCTGCGGGATCTGGTCAGAATTGGTTTATCATCGGGCTACTCCAAGGCTCTGGGGCAAGCCATCTTTCCACAAAGGGGAACTTGATTCTTTCGGCTCCTGAGGGCGATGTGGAAATTATCGCCGCCGGCCAGATCGATATTAAAAGCAAGAAAGTGAGCGTGGGTGGAGAAGAGGTCGAGATCGTTGCCAATCACCTATTACATCGTGTTCAATCTCTTACACAATGGATTGTCGATTCCCTACATCAGCGTGCGGGTCGTGTTATGACTCACATTGAAGGAGCCTTTCACTTGAAGGCGGAACGAATCACTCAACGAGCTGATGAAGACGTTAAAGTCATAGCCCGCTCCATACACCTGAATTAATCCATGCCTCAAGCATCAACTAATAGTCCCGAAGGACAATGTTTTGGATTTCCAGATACATGCAACACTCCAACGCCGAGCGGATCCGTCCCAATTCCCTACCCGAATACCGCCCTGCTGGAGCAAGCGATCGTTCCGACGATGGCTATGAGTGTAAAAATCGTGGGTTTCTACGCTGCCACCGTCCAAACTCAAATTTCAATGTCAAGTGGTGATGAGGCAGGAGAGATGGGCGGCGTCGTTTCCGGCATGATAGTAGGACCTTGCCAATTTAAACTCGGAAGCGAAACCGTTAAAATGGAAGGCCAAGCGGCTGCCTATTTCGGATCGCTTATCGGCCAGAATAATGCCTCCAACCCCAACGTGCCTGTAGGCTCCCAAATCTCACCAAGCCAACCCAGCGTGACAGTAGCACCTTAATTTTAAAGACCAAATCCAGCAGGGTTAATCACAATCGTAATAGCGGTGCCTTCGAGAGGCCTCAGTTTTAATTTGCCTGTTCTGAAGCTGGGTTTTCGTGAGCCTGCAAAAGACCAAGGGCTCCTAGAGAATGAAAATTGATATTCCCGCAACCATTGCAGATGATAATGGCACAGGGAATATGTCCGCCGTAGCTGCTTGCCATTCTAAAATCTGGAACAAGTGGGAGTGTGGTATAAGTGGGCTGCAACTCAAAACGGTTGCCACCGCACCGGGAGCAGGGAACCGTTGCGCGACGTTCCATAAGGGATTTGAGTATAGCATTATACTCATCCTCTGGCATAACATAAGGCGGTGGCTGTGTGGGATTTTCCATAATTTCAGATTGAAAAGGCTTCAAGGAATATGCGAAAAAGGATTAGCGGGAGCTGGTTGCGATTGAGAATCGGGCATTTGACTCAATCCGAGACTATCGATCGTAGGCCACTGGGCCAAGGCAGGAAGGGGAAGATCAAAGGAAAATTTGATCCAAACACAATTGGGTTCATTCGGTTTAAGAGCGACCTGCCAATCCTGTCCCACGCCTATGGGTTTCGCCCCCAAACGGGCAATCAAACGAAGCGCAGACCAATTTGTTCCTCCATCAACTAATGCCGACCCATCACTGGCCAAGAGGGAATGATAGACACGAAAGCTAAAAGCGTCCTGAAGATGAAACAAACCCAAGGAAACATCCGTTTGAGTTGAAAGCGGAAATACGCCAGCGGACGGCGCCTCAAGCCCCACTGCGTTCCAGTTATAGATATCGATGGGCACCCCAAAACTGGAAGGCGGCGGGCTACTAGATCCGGAGAACATTTTATTCATTAAAGAGCGAGGTGCTGGCGTAGGCGTGGGAGTTGGAAGAGGAGTAAAGTTCGGGCCAGAGAGTTGTTTCTGCGCTTGGCCATTGTAAAGGGTCAAATTGACAGCGCTCATCTGCCCATCAGGCTTGATAAGAGACCCTAAAACTGTATAAAGCGGCTTTAATTTCATTGCAAAATCAACGACTTGCTGACTTTGAGTCACAGGGATATCGGTGAAAGTTTTATTCTGAAGGTCTGAAGCGACGACTTGAAGAAGTTCCTGTGCCCCGTGAAGTTGATCTATACTAAGGGCTTCATTCTCAGGCCCTGGCGGCCAGATCAAAGGAAATCTGGCTACGCGCAACAAGGCCTCCCGCGCCTGCTGGACATACGCGGCCATAAAAAATTGATTTTGAAAACTTTCGGTGCGTTGTAAAAAATAACTGCAAATTTCCAAAAACTCTTGTGAAAGGCTCCCAGTATAGAGATCGACATTCACTTGAATGCCATTTAGAGCCTGCTTGAGGGCGTTAAGTTGGCTCCAATGCTGGCCAAGAAGATACATGCCATCGCTGAAATGAAACGATGGGGCTCCCGCCGCAGCCACACCATAGGCATTCCACCTCCAGAGATAACAGGGAATGCCTGCTTGAAGATTTAAGACCTGAGAGTCCAGAGTTTTGTAATCGTTCAACAACTGATCCGTGATCACGCCTTTGAGCTTTGATTGTATAACACCAGAAATTCCGTCCAAGCGCGCTTTTATCTGTTGTAGAAATTTAACCCCATTGTTATCTCCGCCTGGAATTGGATGAAGGTTGGATGGCGATTTGGGATCTACGGGGGGCGGTAGAACGGAGTCAATGATACGAATAATCACATCGACCTGTCCCAGATGCGAGTTATCACTATCAGCCAATTTCTGCAAAGAAGAACTGAGAGTTTCAGGCCCGTCTTCAAAAAGACCCATGGCCTTCACCGAAGAAAAATTCTTTTCCATTTCGATCTTGGCTGACTCAAGTCCTTCATAAGCATTAGCCACAGCGGTTTGACTGGCGTTAAAGTCGCCTTTGATGCTTGCCGCTTTGGCTAGTTGCTGCTCGGCAGCAACTAATTTCCCCATGCTATCAGCAAGAACCTGAATGGCAGTGAGATTTTTTTCTAAAGAGTTCAAGCTGTTTTGTGCAAAATTAACCAGTCGGTTCGAACCGACATCAATCGCGGTATTGGTTAGAAAAGAATTGCCGCCAGTGGCCCAGTTGGGAGCCCAAGTATTTAAACCATAAATATTCTCGTCATAAGTCCAGTTCATTACGCGAGATAGTGCCAAGGAGTCAGGAACTCCAGAGACGTATTCTAAGAAACTGGGTATGAATTCCGACCCCGGAGTCTCAATTTTTTTTCCAGAAGAGCGTGCGAGAATAGCTGCCTCGACGCGAACAAGTTCTGTAAGAGCCTTAGCCTCAATTGTCAGGCTTCTTTCAGCATCATAGGTATTGGAAGAATTCGAAGTCGAACTTTCAAAAGCGGTTGATTTAGACATTTTTGTCCTCACTGCCACGAGGAGGGGCTTGACCACACTATTTTCAAAAAGAACCCTTTGAGCCTCCGAACGATCTGAGTCGGGGTGTGTTCCTAAAAAGCTAAAAAGCTTAAAAAACCATGGAATTTTGATAGGCTCCTCAGAGACCCTTACTAGAACCTCGTGGTAGTCCTCAAGACTAAGACTCCTTTTTAGGGAATTTGTATGGAGTTGCTTGGATCCTCCCGTGCCGATCGGTTCATTCCCTTGATAAACATAATGATAAGGAGTAGATGGATCTGGCTTGACAATCGAACCCCAACCATCGGAATTCCATCCGATAGTGGCTCGCTTCCAGATCCAAAACTGATCTTGGATCGAAGTGCTCAATCGTCCATAGTTCAAGAAAGCAAGCACAAAAAGAAAAGCCAAAACCAATATTGCTGCTGAAAAAAAGAGGAGAATGCGATGATAACGTTCTCGTTTGCCCGTTCCAGCACTTGTAACCAACGCATCCTCGCGAAAGATTTTGTCTAGAAAAACATCTCGGAGAAAGCGAGATGGGGTTGCTCCTGTGCTCGTTTTATTCTTTGCTTCAGATCCGTTGGGCAGAGCGGATGTGAGATAAACCCCGCGCAGGAAGTGTGGACGGAACGACCATTGACCAGGCACGAAGATGTTTTCCACATAACGATTGAGGTTGGGCAGAATCTTGTGAAGATTCTCGGGCAGGGCAAACATGGTATCGACTTCATCAATCCGGCGAACCCCTTCATGAGACGGCACTGGGTCCAAAAGAGCGCCCATGCGTCGCCTTCTAAGGCGCTGAGCCAGAAGTCCGAAATACTCCATCACCAATTCAGGGCGGAAAGGAGCCTCAAGCGGCGCAGGGTTCGACCATCCGAGAATTTGGTTTTGGTTTTTTTCATCCTTGATATCTGAAAAAAATGAGGAGAAACCAGCTAAAAGGTCGCATTTTGTTAAAATAATAAAAATGGGTAGTCGTGCTCCAAGTTCCACTTGCAGCATATCAAAGTGGCGAGCAATGACTCCAGCCTTGGCATCCACTTCAACAAGACTGTCTCTGAGCAAACTTTCAACGGATATCGTCAATACCAATCCATTTAATGGACACTTGCGACGATGCTTTTTTAATAATGTCACAAACTCCATCCATTGGGGAGTCACAGGAGCGTCGGAAGGGGAAAAAACGATTCCTCCAGCAGTGTCGAGAATCACTGCGTAGTTCGTAAACCACCAATCCAGAGCCGGGGTAGGACCCATGCCTTGATTTTTATCATGCAGAGATGAGGGAAGTTCGATCCGTGAGCACAATACGGACTGGGTCTTTCCGTTGCCATTTTCTCCGACTACCGCAAACCATGGCAAGTCGTAAAAATTTTTATTAACGGAGTTATACTTTTCAATTCCTTCGTTAAAGGCATTCCTCAGAACTTCCAATATGCCAGAATTATCAGAACGAACAATTCCTCTAGAACTGAGTTCACCCCGCAACTCCGCAGCTCTTTGATTTCGAAGCCAACGAAAAAGAAGAGAGGCAATTATAAGGAAAATACCTATTAACAGGCAAATTATAGCTGCAACAATTGCTGCCTGTTGGCCGTAATACCCTGCTATGGCGATAACAAAAGCAGAAAAGAGCAGATAAAGTAAAACTTTAATCCATGCAGCCAAGCCCTGAAACATGGAAATCAAGTATTGAAGCTCTTTCATAGGAAAAAATGATACCTAAAAATATGCTGCTCAAGAGCATGAGAAATAATGAGCGCCAGTATTCTACGAAACTCGAGAGTGGCGTCCTCATAAAGAAGAACAAGCACAACAAAAAAAACGACGCACAAAGCTATGAAGAAAAATACTAAGACCGAGTTTGGAATAGGTTGAGCTTCAATTAAATCCCGAGTATCCAAGTTCTCGTAGGCTTCGGGACAAATGTGGAGATCGTTGTCTGCGCAAACTGCAGGGTCGATCCGCGATATCATTTCAATCATCCGAGACCGCAATTGATCTGGGCGACCAGAGTAAAATCCAGTAAAACCAAGGCCGATACAGGTATAAAAAATACCCAGGCGCTCTGTAGCATCCTCGCTGGAGTCTTTAAGATTCTCATCTAAGAGATCATAGAATTTCTGGTCTCCCGCGAGTTCCTTGAAATCATAGGCTAATCGATTTTTATTCCATTGAGAGGCGACCGCAAGGACACTCTCTGAAATCATGGAATCAATGAAGAAAAGCAAAGGCATTTCAATCTTTGCCCAGTGACGCTGGAGGGATGGACTGGAGGCAATGGTATTGCGAATCGTATCCATAAGCCCAGATAAATCACGCCGTAGAGAATGGTAGTCCGGCGAGAGCCCTTGGGATGTGGCGGTGCGGTTGAGTTCGCAGATTTTCTGAAAAAGCGGTTCGCAAGCTTCAGTAAGAGTCATCGAGTATTAGCCAATGGCATGTAGAGAGTGACTTGATAATCCGCTTTATCGTTTCCGCTCCATCGAACGATAGCAGACTTTTCCTCTTTGATAAGATTCCATACTGCAGAGCACTCATCGCGCTGCAAGCGATAATAGAAAAGACCGGTTTGAGCTGGCAATTCCAGCGGAGGTTGGCGTTCCTCTTTCAGCAGAATGCCTCGCACAGCTCTGTCTGACATACTGGTAGGCATCAATTTAAAGCGATCTTCATTTTCCACAATACGTGCTAAAGCCAAGGGATCTTCACGAGTGCGAATGCCGAGAAAGTAGTCGGTGGGCTGAGTAAAATGCT
Organism: Verrucomicrobiota bacterium; assembly: GCA_009886045.1. Lineage (GTDB taxonomy): Bacteria > Verrucomicrobiota > Verrucomicrobiia > Chthoniobacterales > Terrimicrobiaceae > UBA967. The sequence continues at coordinate 16,380 of VFJO01000244.1, read as the reverse complement.
CCTCTGCGAGAGTGGCTTGTAGCACAGCGCCAGATGGTATGAAGGGAACTTTCAAGAAGTTTGCAGCTACCGCTCCGCGCAGGAAAAGGCCAATTTTTTGAATAATTTCTTGGAAGCAGGGATATGGATTATCGTGATTATAAGGTTGGGTTTCAAAGAGATCTCGATCGGGGTGCATCGAGCAGAGGTCGCCCAACAGCATTCGCATATCCAAATAAATCTGAAAAGGAGTGACGGAAGGCAAGTCCAGTAAAGCTTCGAGATTCACCAAGGAACGGTTCAATGCCTGTAGTCGCATCATTTGCTCAAATTGAGTTCCGCGAATGTTATCCATACTAAAACCGCCTCGGTTAATTTGAACGATCAATTCTTGGCGACTGGCCTCGATCTGTCCCCTGAGATTTCGCACAAGCTCCCTAAGAATCGTAGATCCCTTGAGGACAAGGCAGGGGCCGACAAATTCCGGGTCCAAGCGTGGCAAACCGACATCTTCCCCGACACTTCGTGTAACACGAAACAAGGGTATAGTTTCCATATCTTTGCGATCCTCATCGCCAATAAGTAAGCGGGCATTGATTCGACGCTCCAGCATGGCCTTGGAATTGCCCCCCGTATTTTCATCGGCCCATTCAGTTTCGACAGTCCGATAAAGAATTTTTGCCTGAGATCCGGGAGATTCGTCGGAATTCAGACAATTTGCACGGGATTTGAACCAGAGCGGAATCGCAAGGAATATGGTGAAAGTTCCTAATTCTTCCAGTGCCTCTTTAATATCAACCGCAGCAATCTCGGCATCATCAGGAAAGTTTACCTCCATTCCGCTTGGCATCACTGCCCTCAGCTTATCAAACCGCAACATGCCTGATTCAAGGTCATGCTCAGAAACACGCATTTCTACGACACCGTAAGGGTATTCCCAACCTAATTTTCGTTCGTTCGAAATGGAAACCAGCGCGTTACGCTGCAACCGTTGCAGGTGGTGCGGTTGAAGGAAAAGGCCCTCGTGCCAATGAATCTGCATAAGTAGTATTTTAAAAAATTAGGCTTTGCGCAATCTGCCGACGATCGATTACTGACCGGATTCACATCTCATGCAAGATTTTTTCATTTTTAAATATGGCCAAGCACGCCCTGCACTTTGACGGTGGCGGTTCCTGCAGGCGCCGCCAGATGCTGAAGCAGGTGCCTAGGTGTCCATGACGAGCTTGACGCGATACAGATTCTCTGAAGGCAGTTTGTGCAGGCCGGTTTTTCCGCACTCGCACATAATTCTCGTGCTGGCGGCTCCGGCTTCAAATGAGGTAGTCAAGGATTGAGCGTAGCCGTGGTCATATACGCTGGAGCAAAATTTGCAACCATAGAGCAGGGGAAACGTCAGAAGGTATCAGGGAGGGGCAGGCTATGAGGAGGGCGGAGAGGATGAGTTTTACGAAAATTCGAGACCCCATAACAAATGGAACGTGCTTCGTTACGCCGTTATGAAACGTTCAACCTCGTAACAACTCGCCCCGCAATTGCGGAGCCTGTGCTGCGACGGGAGGCCCCTCTCGACCTGCTTAAGCGCCCAGTGTCAAGAGCAACAGATCGGGTGTCGGACGCGCTGTGTTTGGCAAATTGGAAGTCCAAAAAAAACGAGTCTCCAATATCAAGCTCCTCCATTTATCCCAAGCCCTCTTGATAACAACGCAGAGATTTCATTTTTCTTCCTTATGGAGATTGCGAAAACATGTGCTTTTGAGCAAGCTGCACGCCGTATGAAAAAAATTGTTGTCGCTTACTCAGGGGGCCTTGATACCTCGGTTATTCTGAACTGGCTTAAAGAGACGTACGGTGCCGAAATTATCGCCTTCTGCGCCGATGTGGGGCAGGCCGAAGAATTAGATGGCCTCGAGGAGAAGGCATTAAAAACCGGGGCTGAAAAGTGCTATGTGGACGACCTCCAAGAGGAGTTTACTCGTGACTTCATTTTCCCCATGCTTCAAGCAGGCGCGATTTACGAGGGCCAGTACTTCCTCGGTACCAGCATCGCCCGCCCGCTCATCGCCAAGCGCATGGTCGAAATCGCCCGCGCTGAGGGCGCCACTGCCGTAGCTCATGGAGCCACTGGCAAAGGCAATGATCAGGTCCGCTTTGAACTCACTGCGGCAGCCCTTGCCCCTGAAATCGAGGTGATCGCTCCTTGGCGCGATGCGCGCTTCCGCGAGAAATTCCCCGGCCGCTCGGAAATGATCGCCTACGCGGAGTCCCACGGGGTGCCGGTGGCAGCCAGTGCGAAGAAGCCTTACTCGATGGATCGAAACCTGCTTCACATCAGCTACGAGGCCGGGATTCTCGAGGATCCATGGTATGACGCGAGCGACTTGAAAAATCGCGACTACTTCACAACGCTCTCGGTCCTCCCCGAGGACGCTCCAGACCAAGCGGAGTATGTCGAACTCGAATTCGAACGCGGCAATTGCATTTCGGTCAACGGCGAGAATCTGAATCCGCTCGGCGTGATGAACAAGCTCAACAAGCTTGGCGGCAAGCATGGTGTGGGTCGCGTGGATATGGTGGAGAACCGCTTCGTCGGCATGAAAAGCCGAGGCGTTTATGAAACACCGGGCGGAGCGATCCTTCACTTTGCCCACCGCCAGATGGAGTCGCTCACGATGGATCGTGAAGTCATGCACCTGCGCGACTCGCTCATCCCAAAATACTCGACACTCGTGTACAATGGCTTCTGGTTTGCGCCCGAGCGGGAGGCTATTCAAGCCCTCGTCACCGAGTCGCAGAAAAATGTCAGTGGGACGGTGCGTGTCAAACTTTACAAAGGCGGCATCCACGGCGCAGGGGTGAAGAGTCCGCTCAGCCTTTACAACCCGCACATTGCCACGATGGAGGCCGACCCGACACAGGCTTACAATCAAGACGACGCGACTGGCTTCATCCGACTCAATGGACTCCGCCTGAAAGTCGCGGCAGGCGTTCATCGCTCCTGAAAGATTCGAAAAAAGTCGACAGCGGGCGGGGAAAAACTATCCGAGCAGACTCCTGCGAAGCATATCCAATGCGGACTGAGTCGCGAGTTGCTTGAAAGTGGATCGATCGACCGGGAATAAGAATTTTTTGCAGACAGTCGGCTTGGATCGTTCAGACATGGCAATGAACACAGTTCCAACGGGTTTTTCCGTGGTGCCTCCATCCGGTCCAGCGATGCCCGTCAAGGCAAGTGCGTAGTCCGAGTTAGTCCGATGAGAAGCCCCTTCAGCCATGGAGCGAGCCACGACTTCACTCACCGCACCATGTTCTGCGAGAAGAGCCTCACTCACGCTCAATAGCTCGTGTTTTGACTGATTGGAGTATGTGACGAATCCTTGATTAAAGGCTTTTGATGAGCCGGCGACATCCGTAAGGCGGCTTGCGAGAAGCCCCCCAGTGCAAGACTCTGCGGTCGAAATGCTGAGACCCCTTCTGCTTAGGCAATGGATGATCCATTCTTCAATCCCCTCCCCCTTTGAGGAGACGAGGTTTTTTCCAAGAGCCTGCAAAACGCGCGGTTCAGTAAGATCAAGAAGGATTTTCGACCCAATAAGTCGAAAATCCACCTCGCTGGGTCGGGCACAGTAACCAACTTCCAGATTTTTATCCTTCGAAAGCTCGAGACCGATCCTCTCCTCGACAGCGCTCTCACCAAGGCCAATGACCCGATAAATTCGGCATTCCTTGTTAGGCAAACCTCCCGACAAGCTGAGCAAAATCGGCATCACAGACTCCTCAAACATTGGCTTCAGCTCACGAGGCGGACCGGGTAAGAGAAAAAAATGTGGGGATGCAGATGAGGGAGTCGAAATGCTCGGAATATAAAGACCGGGAGCGGTTCCATTGTTGTTTCTCAAAACGATAGCCCCTTCAGGAACCATCGTTTGACGAAGCATCCGCTCGATCAATTGATATCCTCTCGCCGCCAGTCGCGCCTCGATTGAGGAGCGAATTTCTTCGCTGGCGACAAGCTTCAGGCCAAGAATCTCGGACACCGCTTCACGAGTGATATCATCCGTCGTGGGCCCTAGACCACCCGTGAGAAAAACGACATCCGCACGATTGAACGCTTCGCAAACGGCATCACGAATGGCGGGGCCATCCGGTACGGTCGTCTGTCGAGACACACGCAATCCCAGTGGGAAAATCCGCTTCGCAATCCAAGCGGCATGCGTATTGACCACCTCGCCAAGAAGAAGCTCGGTACCGCTATTGATGAGCTCAACGATCATCGCGCAACATCACACGTTGTAAGGATATCCATCCATTCCTTTACCTGATCCCGTTTGGTCCTCTCCTCATTGAGGTCATAGACGTAGAGAAGATTGGCCAGCATGCGGAGAAGGAACTGCCGAGGAGTGGCGGGCAGGATGTGGGAATCCTTGAATTCAATATTCTGCCTCAAAAGGAGCTGCTTCACATTTTGGATGGAGAGGATACGGCCCGCATGGAAGGGATCAAAAAAAATACCTGCGTGGCGTGCGATAAAATGGCCGGGCAGATTGATGCCTTCGATCCGCATGCCAGCACGAGAACCAACCATCATATACATCAGCACGAGGCTGATCGGTATCCCGGCACGAGATGAGACCACCTGCGGAAGAAGAGAATTTTCCTCACAGTAGTAGGACTCGGAATTTCCATGAAATCCAATTTCGTCGGAAAGAAACTCCGTGAGCATTTGGACGCGCTCGCAGCTATCCGAAGAATTGGGAATCCGAGAAAGAAACTCAATCCCCCATTCATTGACCTGATCTTCAAAGCTGAGAGTGAGAATTTTAGGATCAACCGCCCGAGCGAGCATCCATGCGGCTTGCTCGATGGAGAAGTGTTCACCCCCAAGGTGACAAAGCAGATCAAAATCGCGGATGGCATTGTGACCTTCGATCTCAGAGAGAATTTCTCTGGCGTGCCTTGATACATGTATTTCATCGGCGCTGACCAATTCATCGAGGCAGGCCGGATTGTCTTCGGCCATGAAAAAGAGCTGCTCTTTCACAAGACGTACCGTTTCTGGATCGTCGTCTTGGAGGAGCCTGACGAGGGCATGAGTATTGGGAAACATTATTCGTCCAATAAACGCGGGTTTTTCCCCGTTGCAAGCGAGGACTTTTCGGCTAGGCATCGGCAACGAACGAATCTTGGGCCGGTTCAATATGAACCGTCACATCGCTCAGGTGATAGCCCCCAGCCATGAGTGCATCCTTCACGAGATGAGATATGTGGTGGCCAGCGGAAACCGTCACATCGCCCTGCACTCGCACATGAAGGTCGGCAAGCAGAGTGAGACCGCTCTTACGCACCCGACACTTTTCGACATTTTTAACCCCGGTGACAGCCATCGCAGAGTCCATGATTTTTTGAATGATGGCAGCGGGGGCTTGTTCGTCGAGCAACTCACCGAGCGAGACGCGAAGCATGCGGAGACCATTGAGGGCAATAATAGCGCAGGAAAAAAGCGCAGCCCAATCATCTGCACTCACCCAGCGAGACCCGCCAATCAAAGCAACGAGAATGCCTGCAGCAGCGGCAAGGGATGTGAGTGCGTCTGACCTGTGGTGCCAGGCATCGGACTCAAGCGCCGTGCTTCCCACTTCCCGATTGCGAGCGCTCGTAATGCGGAAGAGCAGTTCTTTAACGAAAACCACAAGAATGAGGATCCCCAACGTGAACGCGGAAGGAATCGGACGATCTGGGTCGCCAAAAGCTATTTCACGAAGACTATTCACTGCGACCATGGCACCTGCAGCAAGCAAGATCAGTGCCCCGCCCACACCGGCGAGAGACTCCATCTTTCCATGCCCATAGGGATGTTCTGTGTCCGGAGGACGCGCAGCGTATTTCAGGGCAATCCAGATCAAGGCGGAACTGAGGACATCGAGAGTGGACTCCAAGCCATCGGCAACAAGAGCGTCGGAATGCCCGAGCCAGCCAGCGCTCATCTTGACCACCGCAAGGATCAGATTAATTAAAACGCCGGCAAGAAGGATCGCACGGCCGCGGGAAGCTCGTTGGGAAAGTGAAGACATTCAGAAATTCTCCTACGTCGTTGAAACTCCCATGCGTAAAAAAAACCTGTCAGCGCTTCCGAAAAAGCATGAACTGGTTGCCCTCGGGGTCAGCACAAAGGGCAAGATGCGGAGGCTCGCCCGGACGATCCGACATCGGATCCTCCCGAAGAAGACCTCCAGCAGCCACAATCTCAGCACCCCCAGTGCAGACATCTTCGACCTGAAAACTCAGCCCTGTCCATGTGGTCTCATCCTCTCCACCGCTGTGAATGCCAAGAATAGCACCGCAGATATCCAGCTCGGCCATGTGCTCATTTTGCCGGGTCACATTGCCGCCGAAGACGTCACGATAGAATGCGACAGCCCGTGGAGTATTCTTGGCCCAGATGATGTATTTGACGCGCTCGATTTTCATTTAGCAGGAGACTCCCAGTTATAATCGATCATGCGAAGCCGTTTTTGCTTCGAACCGAGGCGGGGAACGCACGCAATCAGAGCTTTTGTGTAAGGATGAACAGGATTTTGAAGGATGGCGTTGGTTTCGCCCGTTTCCACAATTTCGCCGCGAAACATGACGGCCACTCGATCGCAGAGGCCACGAATGATGCCGAAATTATGAGTGATGAGGATAAGGGCCATGCCGAACTCAGAGCGAAGCTGCCGAAGTTCGGCGAGTATTTGTGCCTGAATTGTCACATCGAGCGCCGTGGTTGGTTCGTCGGCAATGAGGAGCTTCGGTCGGCAACTCAGAGCCATTGCGATCATCGCGCGCTGCTGCATTCCTCCGCTCAACTGGTGAGGGTAATCCCGCATGCGTTTTTCCGGATCGACAATTCCGACGCGCGCCAGCCATTTAACGACCTCGGCATCGACGTCGCTCACGTCGGGACGATGGAGGCGGATTCCCTCGGCGATCTGACTGTGGATCGTATACACAGGATTGAGCGAGGTGGCAGGCTCCTGAAAAACATACGCGATGCCTTGGCCTCGTACCGATCGGATTTCGGTTTCGGACATTGATAAAATGTCTCGCCCCTCAAAACGAATCGTTCCGCCCGAATACTCAGCCGGTGGCGAGGGAAGAAGCCGTGCGAGCGAGAGTGCGCTGACACTTTTTCCGCTCCCACTCTCACCAACAATGGCAAGCGAATCTCCATGAGTCAGTGAAAAGGAGACTTTTTTTACAGCTTCGATCAACCCGTTCTCCGTGCGGAATCGGATCGAGAGGTTGTCGACATCGAGAAGTGTGTTGTTCATTTAAGACGGGTTTCGATAGCTCGACGCAAGCCGTCGCCGGCGATGTAAAAGGCGAGGGAGGCTAGGAAGATCGCGAGACCTGGAAACACAATAAGCCACCACGCATCCAGAATGTACGTTTTTCCATCAGCGATGATATTACCCCATGTGGCCTGAGGTGGAGGGACTCCGAAGCTCAGAAAACTCAGGCCAGATTCGACAAGAATGGCATCAGGAATACTGATGATCGCCGTGACAAAAATGGGGGCAGCAGCATTTGGCATGATATGCCGAAAAATGATATTCCATCCACTCTGGCCCATGGCGCGCGCTGCTCGCACGTATTCAGATTCGCGGAGGGTCAGAAATTCCGCCCTCACTAGTCTGGCGGTACCCGTCCAGCTCACTAGTCCGATCACCGCGATAATGATCCAGATATTCGGTCCGAGAATAGCAATCGCCGTGAGAATGAGAAAAAATGAGGGAAAGCAAAGCAGGGCGTCAACGATGCGCATGAGCAAATTATCGATCCAACCACCGAAGTACCCACTCACCGCACCAACAAAGATACCGATTCCAAGCGACACTGCCATTGCCACGAAACCGACTGTGAGGGAAATAGTCGATCCCGCCACCATGCGGGAAAGCACATCCCGGCCCAGGTTGTCGGTACCAAGCCAGTGCGTGGCACTTGGCGGAAGCAACTTGGCCTCGAGGTTCGTGGCATTCGGATTCATCGGCATAGGAAGGCCACACCACATGAGCACTCCGGCGGTTATGGCTACAGCAAAGAAAAACCCGATGCAGAGGAGAGAGGCGACAGCCAGTCGGTCAGAGAAAAATCTGCGCGCAACTCGACGGAGCGGGCTATCAACCGATGCGCTTACCTTGTTTATGGAGGTTAAGGCGAGCAACACAGTTTCAAATTTCACTCCACCGCATCGTAGAGAGTGGCTACATAGGGCCAGTTTACGACATTCCACCAACCAGCAATATAGTCTGCACGGCGGTTTTGATATTTCAGATAATAGGCATGCTCCCAGAGATCCAATGCCAGCAGGGCCCGGCTCCCATCTAGAAGAGGGGTGTCCTGATTCGCCGTCGAGATGATGGAAAGCTTCCCATCTTTTTCCACAAGCCAAACCCAACCACTGCCAAATCTCTTCAGAGCAGCATCGGTAAATTCTTTTTTAAATGCAGCAAAGGAACCGAAGTCCTTTTTTATCGCATCGGCCAATTTACCACCCGGCTCACCACCGCCATTAGGCGACATCATGAGCCAGAACAAACTGTGATTCAGATGCCCCCCCACGTTGTTTCGCAGTCCCGCACGGATCGACTCGGGAGCCCGATCAAGACTCTTGAGCAGCTCCTCGGGGGTCAGAAGGGAGAGCTCAGGTTGATCGGCAAGCAGCATATTTGCATTTGTGATGTAGGCTTGGTGATGTTTGTCGTGGTGAATCCGCATCGTCTCGGCATCGATGTGAGGCTCAAGGGCGTCGTAGGCATAGGGAAGCGGCGGGAGCGTGTACGGCCCACTGGGCGGAGCCTGAGTCTGGGCGAAGAGGGATGCGTTCGAACCAACAGCAAGAGCAATGACAAGAAGGTTGCAGCACAGGAAAGAGCGAGCTTGGCTATTCATAAGACGCAAATGCTAAACCATGAAAAATCCGAAGCAATCCGCAAAAAGCACCACGCCGTTCCAGCAGCGAGTCTATTTTGCGACGGCAAAAATCCCCAGAGGTCATGTCACGACTTACGCTTGCCTAGCAGCAGCACTTGGTTGTGGCTCTGCGAGGGCGATCGGGCAGGCGCTGAGTTGCAACCCATCTCCCTTACAAATCCCCTGCCATAGAATAGTCAAATCCGATGGAGCACTCGGCGGCTATTTTAAGAAAACAACAGGGGACGTTTGCAGAACCAAACGAAGCTTACTCGAAGGAGAGGGGATCACGTTCACGCCTGCTGGCCGTGTTCACGAGCATTTTATTCTCCGCACATTGAAAGCAGATCAGGCTCTTGATTGCTGGGACTCCCAGATGACCCCCTCTGGCGCTGCACAATAAGCGAGCGGAGCTTTTCAAGAGGCACGCTTAAAAAACGCGCGTCTGCGTCGGACAATCCCTCAACAAGATCGAGGAGAATATCCCCATCCTGCTCGGCATTTTTAAGAATATGGCCTTTGGTGAGAGGCATCGTATTGCAGCGAGTGCGAGGAATGATGTAGTCCAAGTCCTCAGTGAGCAGGGTAATCTGGTGAGCCGTCAGAAGCACTGGGACCTCCTGTGGATTTCGCAATGGCAAAGCATTGGAGACAGGGTAGCAACCAGCGGTTTCGAGATCAAGAAGCGGAAATATCTTGCCGGCATCGGGCTTGGACACCGAAATTATAGATGATGACAACAGATCTTCTTCTACAAACCGCAATCGACGCAGCCCAAGCCGCAGGTGGCTTCCTCCGCGCCAATTTTGGACGTCCTCTCACGGTGGATGAAAATCTGGTACATGATATCAAACTCGAGCTAGACAAGCGCACTCAGGCACTCATCGAGTCGATCATTCTGGATCGCCATCCGACTCATGCAATTTATGGAGAGGAAGGCGTCACAGGCGATCAGTCGAGTGAATACCAGTGGATCATCGACCCGATCGATGGAACGGTGAATTTTTTCTATTCGATCCCGCATTTCGCCGTGAGCATTGCGCTGCGACGCGCTGGAGAAATCATTATTGGAGTGATCTATGACCCCATGCGCGATGAGATGTGGTCGGTCAAAGAGGGGCATCCCGCTTTACTCAACGGGCAAGCGATCTCAGTGAGTCCCCGCAAGGATCTTGCCGAGTGCACGGCATCGGTCGGAGTAGCCAAGTCTCTCCAGACGATCAATAAGGGCATTCCTCTCTTTGAAAAAATGCTCCGCAGTGTGAAGAAGTGCCGCATGATGGGCAGTGCTTCACTTGACATAGCGTATGTAGCGTGCGGCAGACTGGACGCCTACATTGAAGGCACGATCAGCCTCTGGGATGTGGCGGCCGGCTTGCTCCTCGTCAAACAGGCCGGAGGTAAGGTTGAACTCACACCCCATGAAACACTCGAAGAAAAATATTCGATCATAGCCAGCAGCGGAAAAATCAACCTGCCTCTCGAATGATCACCACCGGGATTGGCTACGATGTACACCGCTTGGTGGCGGGGAGACCACTGGTGCTAGGCGGAGTCGAAATCCCCTACCCGCTTGGACTGGAGGGCCACTCGGACGCGGATGTTCTTTGCCACGCCATCGCGGATGCCATTCTTGGTGCCGCTGGGGAACCGGATATCGGACACCTTTTTCCGAATACGGATCCAACGATTCGGGGTATCAGCAGCCTTGAAATCCTTCGCCGAGTGAGAGTCGTTATGGATGAGAAATTCATTCGACTACACAACATTGACGCCACACTCATTGCGGAGGGACCACGCATCGCTGAACACGTTGGCGAAATGAAAATTCGCATCGGAAAGGCACTGGCTTTAAGCCCCTCGAGGGTTGGCATCAAAGCAACCACAAATGAATTGATGGGTTTTTTGGGGCGCGGCGAGGGGATGGCTGCACTTGCTACGGCGTGCGTAAATTTTCCAGAGGAAGGATGCCTCTAAAGAGCGTTTTTCTGAAACAAAAGGGCGTCCAAATCCACATCAGGACCCATCGCAAGCCTCGGAAGCGAAAATGGAGCGGGATTTTGAGAGGGTTTAAAAATTCCGCCACCATAGAGGAAGGCCGCCTCGTATCCGGCTTTCTGTAGAGCCAAATCCACAAGACCTGAGTCGGCTCCGGAATCACCATAAGGATAAGCAAAGAGGCGTGAATCCACACCGAGGTTTTCACGAATGGCCTCCCGGGAAGCGTTCAATTCCATCTCGATTTCAAACGGGGTGAGCGAGGAAAAACCTCGATGTGTGGCCCCATGAGATTCAACGGAGAATCCCGCCTTCTGGAGCTTAGCTAAAGTCCCCCAATCCGCGATGCGTTCCAAGGGCTCGATGCCATGGTCAAATAGGTTAGCAGAACCCACAAACTGGGTAGGAACAAAAACAACGGCAGGGGCTGAAAACTTTTCTAATACCGGGAGAGCATTCTCGAAGAGGGAATCGTAGGCGTCGTCAAAGGTGATTAGAACCCCCTGCTCGGGCAATGCACTAGGAGCGCGCATGGCACTCAGTACATCGGCAGCAGATAAAAATTGCCAGCCGCGTTGGTGAAACCAATTCAACTGAGCGGCAAACTCCTCCGAACCAGTGTAATTCCACGTCTGCCACCCATCACGAGGGGGACTTCCAATTTTATGATATGAGAGGGTCGCAACTACGAGAGACACGGGTTCAAGTAAAAACAGGTTTCATCCGATATGGAAATACCTCTCACAGGTGCAGCAATCTTTTTTTGGAGTTCCAAAATCCTGCGATTGAAAGCCTGGTGAGTGGGAGTCATAGTTAGTCATACCCTGATGCAAAATTTTTTGCTGATCGCTTCGACTCTCATCTTGCTCTGCAGCTTCGGCTATACGCTCTTTCGTTTGGGCTCCGGGCGGCTTCGTCCAGGACGCCCCAATCTTGCGGCACTCGTTGCGGTATTTGTTTTGCTCTCCGCCGACCTCTGGCTGCGTGGTCAGGTACTGCGTTCCTGTCCGATCAACTCACTCTTTGATGTGATGATCTTCATGGCTTGGTCCACGACGCTTATCTACTTGTTGGTCGGATCGGCCTATCGCTTGTCGCTCTTAGGAGCTTTCACGACTCCCTTGGTTTTGCTGCTTCTCCTTGCGGCCGAGTTTGCCCCGATGGACCGCTCTCCGAGTATTCGTGAGCTGAGGGACCCCTGGATCGAATTTCATGCCTCACTTTCCTTGATAGCCTATGGAGCGTTCGCTCTCGCTGGTCTCGCTGGCGTGATGTATCTCATTCAGGATCGTCAGCTGAAAAAACGCAAAGGAGGCACACTGCTCTACAATTTGCCTCCCATTACGGATCTGGGCGTCGCGAACACCCGCCTCATCTGGCTTGGACTCGGCCTCCTGACCATTGCTTTTGCAGCAGGATTTGTGAGTGGCATGCAGGTGAACACTATCAAATTCTGGACGTCCGCCACCATCTGGCTCGCCTACGCCCTCATGGTCGTGCTGCGTCAGGTGCACACGCTGGCACCTCGCCGCACGGCCACGCTCTCCGTGGCGGCGCTGGGATTTATTCTTCTCACCCTTCCGGCGATTCAATATCTCTCCGCACCGAAATGACGATCCTCTGCGCCGGCATCAACCATCGGAACGCGGCTCTGGAGATTCGCGAGAAGTTTGCCATCGGCAACCACGAATTGCAGGAAACCCTGAATCATTTGCGAGCCATTGAAGGGCTCTCAGGGGCAGTAGTCGTCTCGACCTGCAACCGGGTTGAACTCTACGCCTCAAGCATCACTCCGACGCCGGTCATGGATGCCATCCGCCGGTATTTAAAATCCCGCACCAGCGGCTTGGAGGCACCTTTCTACACAGATGCTTCACTGCCCAGCGTGAAGCATCTCTTTCGCGTAGCCAGCGGCTTGGATTCGATGGTTGTGGGAGAAACGGAGATCCTCGGTCAACTCAAGCAGGCGTACAGCACAGCAGCCGAGCATGGCGCGACCAATACGCACCTGAACAAACTTTTCCAGCATGCCTTCCGAGTGGCGAAACAGGTTCGCACCGAGACAAGCATCACTCGCGGAGCGACCTCCGTGGGGTCCGTCGCCGTCGATCTTGCAGGGAAAATTTTCGGTGATCTCGGGGGGCGCAAGGTCATGATCCTCGGAGCTGGCGATACTAGCGAACGAGTCGCCCGCAGCCTTGTTTCCCGTGGAGTTCGAACCGTCATCGTGGCAAACCGCACATTCGACCGGGCAGCCGCTCTGGCAGATCAAATCGGTGGTCTGGCCGTTCATTTTGATCACTGGCACACGGCCTTTGACGAGGTGGATATCCTCATTTGTTCCACGGCCGCCCCCCACCCTATCGTGACCCGCGAGAAGCTGGAATCTATCATGCGCCGCCACAATGAACGTCCGCTTTTTATCATCGATCTGGCCGTTCCTCGCGATGTGGACGCCTCGGTGAACGAACTCGAGAATGTCTATCTCTACGACATCGATTCCATCGAAGAAATCGCCCGCCAATCCCTCAATATTCGTCAGGCCGAGATTGTGCGTTGCGAGGCACTCATCGACACGCATGTGGCGGAGTTCATGCATTGGATGCACAACCACCCCACTCCTTCCCGATGAAAAAAATCATTCTCGGCACCCGAGGGAGCGAGCTTGCTCTCGTTCAAACGCGCGAAACGGCCATTCGCCTATCTGCGGCGCATCCTGAACTGCACGTCGAGCAAAGGATCATCAAGACCACAGGTGACAAGCGGCTTGATGTCAGCCTGAGTGCGCCGGGCTCGCTGGAGAAGGGACTTTTCACCAAGGAACTTGAGGAGGCCTTGTTGCGAGGGGAGATTCATGCCGCTGTCCACAGCCTGAAAGATCTTCCGACCGAACTCCCACCAAAGCTGGTCGTGGGGGCAATTCTCGAGCGCGAGGATGATGCCGATTGCCTAGCCTCCAAGCACGATGGGGGCTGGCAGGGATTGCCGCAGGGGGCCGTCGTCGCCACTTCCAGCCTGCGTCGCAAAAACCAACTCCTTCTTCTGCGCCCCGATCTCCAGACAACGGAAATCCGTGGCAACATGGGAACACGCCTCCGCAAGCTCCTTGAAAGCGACACCCTTGATGCGCTTATTCTGGCGAGGGCAGCCATCAATCGCCTCGGCCCGCAACTCATTCCTGAAGGCATCCGAGTAACCGTGATCGAAGAAATGCTCCCAGCGCCCGGCCAAGGCGCCATCGGTATCGAGTGCCTAGAGGATGACGCCGAAACGCTCCGTATTCTTGCAGCCATCCACCACGAAGATACCGCCCGCTGCGTCAATGCCGAGAGGGATTTTTTAAAGAATCTCGGCGGCGGATGCAGCCTACCCCTCGGGACACGCGCAATCATCCAGGACGGTAAAGTCCACCTGCGCGCCGCACTCTTTCAAAACGGCGGAGTCGAATGGCTTGCCCGCTAATTAAACCATAGGAATTAACCACAGAGAGCACAGAGAGCACAGAGAATGAGTGTTCAAAGCCTCAAACTGTTTTCTGTGCCTCATGCGCACCGTGAATGCCCTCGTGCCTTCTAAATCTCCTCCGTGCTCTCGGTGTCCTCTGTGGTTAACCCCTCCTGTTCATCCTGAAAATCCTGTCATCCTGTCCCCAATTCTGTTCTAAAAAACGCCATGCCTTGCCTCGACTACCCACTCGCTCAACTCCAAACCTACACAGGCACGAACCCAAGACCCGCCGATTTCGATGACTACTGGAGCCGCGCGCTTGCGGAGTTGGATTCCATCGATCCGAAGGCTGAGCTGAAACGCTCCGATGCCATTCAATCCCGCAACAGCGAGATTTTTGAGCTCACATTCACCAGCGTTGGAGGAGCGCGAATCTACGCGAAATATGTCCGCCCGAAAAATGCTACCGCTCCACATCCAGCGATTCTGGAATTCCACGGCTACACCGGCAACAGTGGCGAATGGGCCGACAAACTCCGATTCTCCGGCGATGGCATAGCCGTTGCAGCCATGGACTGCCGTGGCCAAGGCGGGCGAAGCCAGGACCCAGGCGGCACGACGGGCAACACCCACCACGGACACATCATTCGCGGCCTCTCCGATGGACCTGAAAAACTTCTCTTTCGCAGTATTTTCCTCGATACGGTCCAACTCGCGCGTGTTGTCGCGTCCTTTGACGAAGTGGATGCAAACCGTCTCGCAACGAATGGCGGCTCCCAAGGCGGCGCTCTTTCGATCGCCTGCGCGGCTCTCGAACCTCGCATCAAACGCTGCGTTTCACTCTACCCCTTCCTCTCCGACTACCGCCGCGTCTGGGATATGGATTTCTGCAAAGACGCCTATGCCGAGTTGAAAACCTACATGCGGCACTTCGATCCCCTATCGATGGACAGGGAGAAGATTTTCGAAACACTAGGCTACATTGATGTCCACCACCTCGCCCCGCGCATCCGAGCCGAAGTGATCATGGCTCTGACCTTGCAGGACGCCATTTGCCCGCCATCCACCCAATTCGCCGTGTTCAACAACCTTCGGTCCAAGAAGACCCCGTTCATCTATCAGGATTTCGGACATGAGGGCCTGCCACGCTTCGCGGATTCGGTGTTTGCTTTTCTGACATTTGCGAGGTAACGAGCGATTCTCAGGGGCACCAAGTTTCCTTTATCCAGCACTGAAGGGCAAATTTTTCGTTGCCGCTCACAAGAATAAACGCATCTGGAAAAAAATTGTTTGCGCTTGGAGAAATGGTCCTATTCCGAAAGGAAAAGCTGTTGTCAGTTTGAGAACAGGAGTTATGAAAACCAAGCATCCAATGGAAGTTGATAAACCTCCGGAAATTTCAAGAGTGCCAACCCAAAGCCTTCGCTGAACAAATCCGCAGGATAAAACAGTTGCCCGAATTAAACTCAGCCCACGGAACTCGCAAGGCACTTCCGGCCGCAGTCGAGGGCGATAGAGCCATGCAAAAATGTTTTTAGAAAAAAAACTCCTTCCCCAGCGGATGTCTGACCGGGTTTGTTAGCTTCTTAGTGAAATGATCGCCAAAATCCTACACATCATCGAGACAGTCATGAATTGTATCTGCCCGCAGAACCCCTTGCAGCCTTGTTTTGCGAAGCAGGAGGAGTTTGCCTTTGTGCATGACAAATCGAAATCTCTATTTACTCGATAGCTAAAGCCGATTTTTTTCAATGCAGACTCGACCCGCTATGGTTTTCTTTACTATTGACTGACTTCTTTAGGCGACTCCCATGGCTTTCTACTACCGCAAATCCGTTAATCTCGGTCCGTTCCGATTGAACCTGAGCAAGTCTGGATTGGGTTATTCAGTCGGTGGTCGCGGATTCCGCGTTGGCACAACGGCTCGTGGGAAAAATATTGCCGCGCCCGCTCCCAGCGGGTCTCGCCCGTTGGGCTGCTCTTCGAGCAGGCTACCGAGCGGCC
>VFJO01000114.1 GCA_009886045.1 Verrucomicrobiota bacterium | reverse complement strand
GTAGCGGCGCGTCTATGACCGCCGATGGCTAACGACTCCGGCGCTCACAGAGACGCCGCTAAAAGTTAAAACTGATCTGTAGCGGCGCGTCTATGACCGCCGATGACCAACGACTCCGGCGCCCATAGAGACGCCGCTAAAAGTTGAAACGGCTCGCTTAACATGTGAACCACGAATTTCTCGAATAAACCACGAATCAGTCCTCAACCACTTCATCACGCCGTAGCCGCGCAGCGCGTAGGCGGATCCCCATTCGTGAAAATTTGTGTTATTCGTGGTTGCTCCTTGAATGGCTGTGGCTTTCCAGAGCAAAAGGAGATCATCCGGTTTCCCCGCGCCGCGGAATTCGATGAGCAGAGTTCTGGTTGTCTGTACTTGCACACGCTCCCGTTCGCCCTTGTCATCTCGATCTTCGGCATCTCAGGCACAAGTGGAATGAATTCATCGGATAGGAATCCGGAAATAGCCCGCCGCCGGCGTTTACTCTTTCACAATTAAAATTATATTCAGCAAACGATAACAGCCCATGAATCATAAAATCAAATTCTGTGGTACCTCATTGATTGATGAGGACGCTTTCATTCTGAGCGGAGGAAATGAACGGATTCCTTCCAGTGCGCTAGCCCAAATCGCTGCCGGTGAGCACTGGATCATCTTTTGGGAGGATCCCCTCAGCATGATCTTCCGTCAGCTCAAGGATCAGAAGAGGTTTTCCTCCGAGGAATTGCTAGAGCGGTGGATGGAATCAGCAAGCGAGATTCTCAAAGGTCTTCGCCGCCATCGGAATCAGGTCTCGCTGATCCATCTTGCCGAGGCTCAGGAATACCCCGAAGCCCTTGCGAGTTTTTGCAAAGAGCGGTTTGGACTGGATGTCTCGGTCACGCCATCCAGGCTGCTGCAGTGGGCTCAGTTGAGCCCCGTCTTTGAGAAAATATCACGGCAATCAGTCAAGGACTTGCAGATCTTATTGGAGGAACTGGAGGCCTCGAGTGTTCCTCTGGATTCTTCTTTTGAAACCACCACAAGCTCACGCTCGCTCCCTCCTTCCACACTTTTTGCCGCCATTGATGCTCTTAGGAAAATGGAGCAAGATGGTGTTCCCAAGGAGCAACTCTTGGCAACCGAGAGGCAAGTGGTGGCAGCGCATCGCGAGTTAGCAGAACAGAGCAAACTCATCGATCAGAGAAACCTAGAGCATAGATCAGCCGAAGAGACCTCTCTTGAAAAATGCGAGATGCTCCTCACCGAGCTGCATGAGGCCTTCAAGGAATCCGAGGGGTACTTCGAGCAGTGGAAGAAAGCGGAATCCGAGCGGGATGAGGGCCTCCAGAGTGCGAATGGAGAACTAGAACAACTCAGGTCACAGTTAGAAGGTAAAAACAACGAGACTGCAGAGCAGCAGACCCCTCTTCAACAGAAGGGGGAAGCTCTCAAACAATCCGAGGCGAAAGCTCTTCAGAACTACGAGATGCTCCTCACCGAACTCCACGAGGCCTTCAAGGAATCCGAGGGGTACTTCGAGCAGTGGAAGAAAGCGGAATCCACCGGGCGCTCACAGGCCCTCAAGGTACAGTCTATCAGCCGTGGAAATGTCATCGACCACGGCAGCCACAGGCATCTCGAATATCATTTCCAAGGCATCGAGATCCTCGGTCGCTCATGGCCCAGCCTGCGTGTCCGACTTGTCCGCCATAACGGCCGTTCCGGGATTCTCTTTTTCGATTCTGAAAAAACTTTCTACGCATGGGAGCCTTCGGGCGAGGAGGCGGGTAGCCAGTTTATGCTGATCGTGCCCGCTGATGAAACTTCCAGAAATTATCTTGTCCGCTCCACGACCAGCGACCTGTTGATGATCAAGGACAGCGTCACGACAATCCTGGCTGACCTGAAAATGAATGGACTACCCGAGGGCGGGATCACTGATTGGATCACGGTGGCTGAGAGCCTCCTCACACAAGTAGAGGAGATCGCTGAGCGCCTCCACTACGACTCCGTTCAGAGCACTGTGGATGAAAGTGCCCTTGATTTTCAGATCCACAATGCATCATTCAGGGGCCAGCTTCATCATTCCCTGAAAATATCTTGGGATACGAAGTCGGGAGCAGTCACCCTCTATCCTGATGAGAACGCCCGCCCCGTCCTCTCGGCATGGCCTATGGATTCGGAGGGTCGCAACACGAAGCGCTGTGAACTTTTTGGGCCCGCGCCATCCGTGGATCATCCCCATTCCGTTTCTGTAAGCCTTACGAATAAAGACAGGGCATTCCTGGGAGTCTTGCTCGGGGAGATTTCCAATTTTCTGGTTCATGCCGCCAATCAGCACCCGAAGGAGGCCTCTAGACTCTCCACGCTAGGTGGAAGAGCCAAGGGCCTTCGCAAAAAAGCTCTCAAGCTGAAATCCATCTAACTACCGAACCATTATGAGAAATTTCCTACAAAAAATCTCTGCCACCTTCTCCGCGGGCGAGAAGTCTTTCGACCACATCGTCCATTTGGGTGCTGGCCAGCATGCCGAGAGGTCAGACTACGAGGGGATCCGTCATCACAAGCTTCTTCTGGTGGAGGGCGACCCGGAGGTGGCAGAAAAAATGAGCGCTGCCTATGTGGGCGATCCATCCGTGCAGGTCATCTCCAAGTTGGTCAGTCCTGCCGGAGGCGAAGTCGTTTTTCACCGCTACAATCTCGCCGCGGTCAACGGGATCCTCCCTGCAGGCAACCTAAGCACGCTTTATCCCCGGTTGCGCTTACTGGCAGAGGAGTTCTTACCCTCCTATCCATTCCCAAGAGTCATCGCGGAATTAGAGATTCCTGCTGAAAGCAAAAACCTCCTGATCCTTGACCTTCCCGGGGAGGATGCAGATCTCATCCAGGCATTGAGTCGGGACCTGTTAAGGAAATTCCCATTCATCGTGATCCGTGGATGCCTCGAGGCTCATCAGGAGGGGGCTAAAGAGTTGGGGCAAACACTCAGCCTTCTTGGAAAATCTCACTACAAGCTCGTTGAACAGGATGGAGCGGGGGATTCGCCGTGGCCGATTGCCCTATTGGAATTCGATGGTGCAGTGGCTGAGATCGAGGGGGAGCTTGAGAATCGCGCCCGGCTGCTAGTCGAGAAAGCGACACAGATCCACCAGCAGGAAGAGAGGATCGTAGAGTTGGAGAAGGCGCTTGGCGAAGTGACTGCGCACCGAGATGGAATGCAGAGGGAGATTGCTCAGGTTGTGCAGGAGAGAGACGCACTTCAGGGCGCTCAGGCTTCACTGAATGAAGAGCTTGAGAATCGCGCCCGTCTTCTCGTCGAGAAAGCGACACAGATCCACCAGCAGGGAGAGAGGATCGTAGAGGCGGAGAGACATTTTGGCGAGGTGAGTGCGCACCGGGATGCACTGCAAGGCGAGGTGAGTGCGCTGCGAGATCAGCTTGAGAATGCAAATGCACTTCAGACGAGCCTCCAGACTCAAGTCTCAGATTTGAGTGCAGTAGTAGCTTCCAAAGAGACACTCCTCGACGTCTTGAGTAAGGGCCGAGTCCAGCAGGACCGGATGTACGAGAAGCTCACCGAAGAACGGGACGGATTGTTGAAGCACATCGAGAACCTCGAGAATCAACAGAAGAAGCTGGAGCAGCAGATTCAGGAAAGAGACGGAAAGGCCCAGCTCGTAGATGCCGAGTTTCAGAAGGTTGAGGGCCAGATGGAGATCATCAAGGACATCTTCCTCAGGGAGCGACTTAAGTGAGGGGCAAGTAGATAATTTGAACCGCGAATTTCCCGAATAATACCAAAAGCATAATGCTTTTGGACTCTACTGTAGCGGCGGTCTATGACCGCCGATGGCCAACGACTCCGGCGCCCATAGAGACGCCGCTACAAGTTGAAACTGATCTGTAGCGGCGCGTCTATGACCGCCGATGGCCAACGACTCCAGCGCCCATAGAGACGCCGCTAAAAGTTAAAACTGATCTGTAGCGGCGGTCTATGACCGCCGATGGCCAACAAATCCGGCGCTCATAGAGACGCCGCTACAAGTTAAAACGGATCTGTAGCGGCGCGTCTATGACCGCCGATGACCAACGAATCCGGCGCCCATAGAGACGCCGCTAAAAGTTAAAACTGATCTGTAGCGGCGGTCTATGACCGCCGACGGCCAACGACTCCGGCGCCCATAGAGACGCCGCTAAAAGTTGAAACTGATCTGTAGCGGCGCGCCTATGACCGCCGATGACCAACGACTCCGGCG
>VFJO01000148.1 GCA_009886045.1 Verrucomicrobiota bacterium | reverse complement strand
TCCAGCGCCGGAGTGACGCGTTTTTCCTCCGCC
The DNA here is from genome assembly GCA_009886045.1 of Verrucomicrobiota bacterium. Classification (GTDB taxonomy): domain Bacteria; phylum Verrucomicrobiota; class Verrucomicrobiia; order Chthoniobacterales; family Terrimicrobiaceae; genus UBA967. Next base: position 23,408 of record VFJO01000148.1, on the reverse strand, counting down.
GCCCGCAAGGCTTCCACCCCGTCCAGCAGCAGGGTGCGATAGCAAAGCTCGGCGAGCGCCAATGCGCCGAGGGTACATGACCCGCCGCGGGTGTTGGGCCGCTTCGCCGCGATACACGCGCGGGCCTCAAACAGCGTGGAAAGTGCGTCACCCATCCCTGCCACCAAGGTCCGCACGGGCGCCTGCGCGATCACGTGCGAGTCCACTAGAACCAATGCCGGATTCACGGGATGAAGGCGGGCCACTTCGAAAACACCCTCCTCACTGTAGATAATGGAAATCGCGCTGCAGGGCGCATCGGTCGAGGCGACTGTCGGGCAGCTCACGAAGGGCAACTGCAAGTCCGCCGCTGCTGCTCGCGCCGCATCGAGCGTCTTGCCGCCGCCGGCGCCCAATATCGTGGACGCTCCCGCCTCGGTCGCGATCGCTGCAATCCTTGCAACCTCGGCATGGGTGCATTCACCAGAAAAATCATGCACCGAAAAAAATAGGCCTTTGTCGCCCAAAGTATTCTGCCACGTGCTCTCCAGCAGATTTCGGGGTGACCGGCTGGTCACGATGAGAATAGGGCCGGCCAGCCCAAGACCCGCCAATTCCCCACCGAGCGATTGAGTGGCATGCAGACCTTGCGTGTAGCGCGAGGGGGAACAAAAAACGGCATTCATTCCGTTACCCTAATGCACGCCATTTCCTCGCACAAGAAGAAAGCGCCACCTTGGCATTCTTGGCGCGTTGGCGCAATTTGGTAAGGTATAGGATAAGTATAATGATACATTTTCCCTTTTTTCAGGCTTTTAGTGGAATTCGGGATCGGCCTCTTCAAGGCGAAGCATCTCAATTTGCGAAAGGTAGAAGGCAAGGCTTGATTCCGCGCCTTGGTTTTCATTGAGATGGTCTTGCAACAGAGCGTCACGACAACCTCCTGTGGAGGCATCATAGATTGGAAGCCCCAGGTCGTTGCGCCCAAGGAACCACTCGAAGCAACACCGCGCAGACTCGCTCCATTGCGGTTCACGCGTGATCAGAAACGCTTCCACACAGGCAGAGATCATGGCGTGTGCCTCCAAGGGCTGCTGATCAAAGTGTGCCCGCACGCCGTCTCTGCGCCAGAATCCATTGCAACCGATGGGTGCAAAATGACCGTCTGGTGACGTTTGGATTTCCACCAACCACCGGAGCGAAGTGAGTCCGATGTCGAGGATTTCTCCTTGCGAGGTCCAGTGTCCGCTCAGGATGAGGGCATGGGAGAGCTTGGCATTGTCATAGGTGGCGATGCGTTCAAACCAGGGCCAGTCCTTTGTCGCGTTGGCGCGATAGAGTTCGACTAGAAGAGTCGTGAGCTTGTCTCGCATTCCAGCCACCACACAGTCGCCAGAGAGCGTGCGAAAGTATTCATGGATAGCAATCAAGGAAAAGGCCCATGCCCTTGGCGAAGTGAAATCAGCGACACAGGGGAGACCGCGTTGAAAAAGCAACGCACAGAGCGAGCGGTGGCCGGAATTTTTTGAACGTCCAAGCGCCGTCGCCACAGCCCAGAGGGCCCGTGCATGGCTATCTTCCGACCCGCGCAACTCGAGCCACTCTCGAGAAAAGCTCATGAAATTCCGGAACCGCCGGGTCTTGTTATCGAAGGCGTGCCAGAGGAAAGCCAGATACGTGCCTGCCAGTCGCTCGACGGCCTTGTCCTGCCCGCGCAGTTCTTGCAGGACTATAGTGAAAATAAATGCCCTGGCGTTGTCATCGGTGCAGTAGGCCTCTTCGTAATTGGGGAGGTTGTAGATGGCGTGCTGGAAAATCCCAGTGTGATCACTCATTGTGAAAAGATGATCGAGCTTGATTTCTGGGGCAGAGAACTTCCGGATCGGGCGGTTTTCCCAGAAAAGAGCGGGTGCGCTAGCGGCTACGCGCGCACGGTCGAAGCTTTGCATGTAACGCCGCGCCACTTCGGGCCAGATCATCGCGCGACCTTGCTTCCACGCCCTCTTCCGCATCTTTGTCATGCGAGTGGGCTGGGAGAGGATTTCGTTCACGCTTGAGCTGATCGCTTTGTGATCGGCAAAAGGCACGAGCAATCCGCAATCGCCGGCGAGCATTTCCTTGGCGTGCCAGTATGCCGTTGAAATGATGACTTTACCTGCTCCGAATGTGTACGCGAGCGTGCCTGAGGTGATCTGAGCCTCGTTCAAATACGGTGTGAGATAGAGGTCGGCCCCGCCGATGAACGCCTTGAGTTCTTCGATGGCGACAAAACGGTTGTGAAAAATCACTTGGTCCGACACGCCGAGCTTAGCAGCCTGTCGTTCCAGCTTGTTGCGGTAGCGCTCACCCTCGGCTACCAGCAAGTTCGGGTGGGTGGCTCCCAAGACGACATAGACCACTTCCGGATGCTGTTCCAAGATGGCCGGCATCGCGGCGATTCCGTGCTCGATTCCCTTGTTGGGCGAAAGCAACCCGAAGGTGAGCATCACCGTCTTGCCTTCAACACCCAGCTCCTCCTTGAAGAAATTTGAATCCATGAACGGCATGTCAATGACTCCATGTGGAATGAGGTCGATCTTGTCAGGAGCGACTTGGTAGACGCTCTCCAGCATGGCGCGTCCACGTTCCGCCATAACGATGAACCGACTCGACAGGCGGTCCAACTCCAGCATGACCGCGCGCTGTTGCGAATCCGGGTCTTGCAGAATCGTGTGCAGAGTTGTCACGATCGGCATACGAACGCTTCGCAAAAGCTCAAGCAGGTGAGATCCAGCCGGTCCACCATAGATGCCGAATTCATGCTGCACAGAGAGCACCTCAACATTATTAATGCTTAAAAACTCCCCCGCCCGCAAGTAGGAATCCACCTCCTGCTCTTCGATCACGAAGCGCACCCGCTCCGGGTAATCATACACTTCCCTGCGGTCGTTCACTGCTCCTACGATGCACTTTGTTTCCGGGTATTCCGTCGCCACTGCCATGCAGATATCTGAGGTGAAGGTCGCAATGCCGCAGCGACGGGGAACATGGCTGCCTATAAATAAGAGATTTTTTGTGCGGATATGGTGTGTGGTCATGGCGGCGGAAGGATCGCGCGCCTCACGGTGGCAGCAGCTCTCAATAACCTAGTGGCATCGAGTTCTGCACGAAACGAAATAACTCTCTCATACTTGGGGTGCATGTCAACCCGCACGTGTTCCCACCAGAGCCATCGCCGTGCTTTTCACAAGCTTCGGCCGCGAAACGTTATCTCTAATAGGCAAAAAGGCGTCCGCGCCGCGCTGCTTCGGACCCCGGCGGCGCGGCAGATTTTCACGCCGTAGTCACGAAGGCGGATACCTACCTAGGCAAACGATCGCGCTGCCATCACAGGCGCCGATCTCGAATCCTTCGTTGCCGAACTTTAAGCTCCGCAGCATCGCGGCTGAAGAACGGGATTACTCTTTGCGGATGGTTTTGAATACCGGTTGCAGGATGGGGTTGGGGTGCTCTTGGATGGCGGTTCCGATTATTTCGCCCTTCTCGTTATAGATGGGCACCGCTGTGCGAATCGGTGATCCGTAGTCGATAAAACCCTCGATCCTTGTTTCTTCGAATCCTGCACCATCGATCGTAACTCCGGTTCGTCGTGTCTCGAAGGCGCTCGGAGTGGCAGGCTGGACGACATAGCTGCCGTCGGCCTGTGGTACGATGCGTGGCGCGGTGTAGTGTGTGGCTACGGGAATCTCTTGGCCAATGAACATTCTCGTTTGAGCAGGAGCACTTGCTCTTGCGGGTTCTCCGAGAAACCGATGGTTTCTGCGAATTTCCTGCTCCTCCTCTTCATCGGGAGTCGGTGGCGGCGTAGGTGCATGCGTAGGCTTGGGAGTGGGAGTGGGAGTGGCTGAGACCGCGGTGGTGTTTCCTTTGGTATTTGCTTGGTTGGCTTGCCTAGGATCAGATTCGGGAGCGGAAAAGCCAGCGGCCACGAAGGAAAAAAAAGTCAAGAAAATCCAGTGCAGCATGATTGGGGAATTTATATCGAAAACGGATTTTTAGACAGGATTTCATTGCATTCCACGTTGTCTTGGCATCGCGCGCTACAGACTTTAAAAGCCGGAAATATCAAGACAGATGCTGGCCCCTTAAGCCTTGCCTAGCTCAGTCGATGGATGCCTTGAGCCAGATGAAGCCTTTTTCTCCAACGATTGGGATTTTTGCTTCTCGCATGACGAAGGCTTGAGCATCGAAAACGCCCGATTGGTCTGCGGCATCTGTGGAATTGAGCGGAGTCTGGGCGGCATCTGGCATGAGCGAACCAGCCGACATCGCAACAACGGATATGTTACCTTTGGAGATCCTCTCGTGCCAGCGCAGCACGAGGTAGCCATTCTCGCTGGTCTGCACGGGTTGGATGGACGCACCGTCGCTCGTGGCGGGGTCGCCTCCCAGGAGAAATTCCTCAAGCAGTGTAAATCCATCGCTATCGGAATCGCCCAGCAGGTAGGAACTACTCGACAGGCCTTTTTGAAGAAGCCAAGCCTGCAATGGCGTCGAGGACACTGCTGAGGTCCGGTTGAGTTGGATTTGACCTTGCTCACTCGCATACCCATCCACTGCGATGAGATATGTCGTGCCGGCCGTGGCGCTGAATGTGACTTGGCTCTTGCTACCGGTGTAGTCGTCATTCTGAGCGACGAGTTGCAGATCACTAAGCGACGAGCCCGTGTAGACGGCCAGTGTCGTATCGTAATTGCTACCCACGGTATCAAGAATAACTGTCTCGTTCTGCTCTGGAGTCCATGCCCACCAGACCGACTGGATTGGGGCAGATAATTGGGCGTGGTCTGGTTCGCCGCTCTCGCCAGTCGCGAGCAGGTTTGTGCCATTCGCAGTTTGCCACGCGGGGGCCAGAACAGCTCGGTTTGCCAACGCATCGTTTGCCGGAGCCTGAGACTGCGCGGGGATAAAATCCGTGTTCAGAAAGATCGATCCCGTTGCGGCGTTGAAACCCGAAACAGCGATTTTGTAAACGGTCCCGGCAGTGACGCTAAGAGTGACTTTGCTCGTGCGGTCTATCGGGGTGTCGTCATTGCTGCCTTGCTCCAGAAGCGCACCGAGCGTGTCTCCGGTGTAGATGGCAAGTGTGGTATCGTAGTCGCTTCCAGAGGTATCGACCGTGAGATTGCCGGATTGCGGAGCCGTCCACTTCCACCAGACGGATGGCATTGCATCGTTACTCAATGATCTTGCCGCATGGTTTGGCTCGGAATCCTGTTTGGTTGCAGCCACATTGGTTCCTAAGGAACGGTTGGTCGCGCCAACCAAGGCGGTCGCGTCACTCAGGTGGTCATTTCCTGGGCGAACTTGAATCGGCTGCACAGCGACGAAAATGTCGCGGCTGGATGTCGTACCATATCCATTGATGGCATCCACGCGGTAGATGCCGCTTTGGCTCACGAGCGCGTTACTGATCGTGTGGTTCGCCGAAGTGGCTTGAGGAATCGCCGCGCCATCAAAAAACCATTGGTGGCTCGAAGCATTTTCAGCCGTGACAGACAGCGTCACATTCCCGCCTTCAAGCAGGGATTTATCACTCGGTTGAATGGTGATGACTGGAGGAGCTCCGGGGGTGCCGATGGGGGGATAAACGAGGACGATGCTGCCTGTTGCCCCATTGTAGCCATCGACTTGAATGAGGTATTCCGTGCCGGCAATCGCAGAGAAATTTACAGCGCTGCTGACGCCGTTATTGTCATCATTGGCCCCGATAAGGTTGAGGCCTCCCAAGGCTGTGCCTGTGTAGATCGCGAGCGTTGTGTCGAAGCTGCTGCCGTCTGTGGAAATCGTCACATTGCCGGAGAAGTTGGGTGTCCAACTCCACCACACGGTCTTTCCACCAGCAGCATCGGCGGGGTTGAGGGGTTCTCCAACCTGCGAGGAGGAATTCACGTTGGTTCCATTGGTCGTCGAGGTCTGGGTGGCGATGGACTGCCGCGCCACAAAATCATCATTAGCAGGTGCTTGGTATATGGGGATCGTGAACTTTAAATCTTGGACGGCTTGCTTGTCCGGAGCTGAGATATCGAGGCTCAGCTCGACCGACGAGGCGCCGTTGGGCAGCGTAAATTCCGCCGCATAGACTCCATCTCCCAATGTCGTGTCTGGAAAAGACCCCGTATCGATGAAAGTGAAAGGCCCCTGAACCCCGAGCGTGCCTCTCACAGTGGCTCCTAGAACGGGAGAAAAATCTTTGACCGTGATCGAGATGATCACAGTAGCGCCAGGGCGAGGTTGGGCGGGCGAGGTCTTGAAACTGATGTCCAGGGCTCCATCCGAGGTGATGCTTAGCGCGGCGGCGGCATTCACCGCACCGCCAGTCACACATTTTCCAGCGAGCGAAGCAACCGAGCGGGTTGAGAGCAGGAGGCGCTGGCTGAGTTCGCCGGCATCGGCCGTGGGGAATCGCGCCTTGATAAGAGCTGCAACACCAGAGACATGCGGGGTTGCCATGCTTGTGCCGTTGAAGAACGCGTAGGAAGAGTCGGAGTCCGCCGTGCAGGAGTAGATAGCCACACCAGGCGCGCCGATGTCCACCGTGTTGGCGCCAAAGCAAGAAAAGGAGGCGAGGGCATCGGAACGATCCAGGGCTGCCACAGCAACGACATTGGCATTTTCGTAGTTCGATGGATAGTTCGGGCTTTGATCGTTGTTCCCTTGGTGGTTGCCAGCGGCGGCGACGAAGAGGATGCCGGCGGCATTTGCCCGCTCGATCGCATCGTAGAGCGCTTGGGAATAGCCTCCGCCGCCCCAGCTGTTGCTCAGGATATCGGCCCCCTTGCTCACGCCGTAGTCGATCCCGGCAATGGCATCAGAAAGGCTGCCACTGCCGCTGGCATCGAGAAACTTGAGGGCCATAATCTGCACATTCCAGGCCACGCCCACATGGGGCCCGCCGCCGTTGGCCACGGCGCCAATCGTTCCGGCACAATGAGTTCCGTGGTCGTTGTCATCCATCGGATTCCCGCTGAGAGTGATCGCGTTGATGCCGTGAATATCATCGACGTATCCATTGGAATCGTTGTCAATGCCATCGTTCGGGGTTTCCGCCGCATTCACCCACATGTTTGCCGCCAGATCTTGGTGGGTGTAGCGCACGCCACTATCAATCACGCCCACAATCACATCTCGGCTTCCTGTTGTGGTTTGCCAAGCGGTCACGGCATCGATATCGGCCCCCGAAGTGCCTCCACTCTGTCCGAGATTGCGAAGGCCCCAGAGGCTGCCATCGGTGAATGCGGTGTCAGTCGGGAGGGTATTCGCCTGCACGATATAGTCGGGTTCGACATACTCAAAAAGCCCGCTAGCCTTCAGACTGCGAATGCGTTCGGTGAGTTTGCTAGCCTCTGCCTTCTGAGCGGCCAGACTTGTTTTTGCGGTCGCTGCCTTTGGCATGACCGTGAGATCTATGACGACGACTCTCGGAATTTTGCTGAAGCTGCGCATTCCTGCCACATTGCTGTTTTTGGCCAAGGAGGTGGAAGCGATGGACTGCGAAATTTTTGACATCCGGAGCTTGGCCAGAACCCGATCTGTGCGAGCCACGGATCCATCAAATTTCACAATATTCTGCGCAGAAGCCGTGGCTTGGATCGCCAAACAAATCAGGATAAATAGTTTTCCCCAAGCCGTCGCTTTTTTCATAAGATCCCTCCCGCGGGGCATCGCAGGCTCAAATTCTTCGGCGATAAAAAATATTTTACCAAGCTTAGGCGCGGAGTTAGCTCCTTGCATCCCGATATGGGCATCCATTGTCAGAAGATTTGACATTCGTTTGTAGTATCGCTGCGAGGGCGGGCGAAAACGGTAAGTTCAGGCTGGAATTGTTATCGCTGCTAAAAAAGCCCCCCGTTCCTAGCCTACCAGGGCGATGAGCTGGAAACTAATTCCCGAGCAGGGCGCTTTTCAGATCGGTCTGGATTGGTTTCGATCCAAACCATAAGCTCAGAAAGGCCTTCTGAAAATTGCGGCCGGAAATGGTGCCTTTGAGCGTCTCATCATTATAGACGAGGGTGTCGGTTCCCACGAGTTGAATCATTTGCACTCCGCCTTGTGTGATCGCTCCGAACATACCAAGAAAAGCTGTCCGATCCTTTTCGAGCTCGGGATACGTGTACGTCATGCTGGCCTGGATTTGGTTTTGCCAAGCTTTGATGACCTCATCCTTGCTGACCGTTCTCAAAAAAGTGAATGTAAATTGCAAAGGCCCTGGGGAAGCCAGCACAGCGTCTTCGGATTTGAGTGAAGAAGGAGAGTAGAAAGATGCGACGTACGCTTTGATCGGAATAAAACCGAGATTCACCGTGCGAAGCCCAGCTCCATTCAGGGAGAGGGCTTGGCCGTTCACAGTTTTTTGCTGCGGCACGTTGACCCCTTCCATCTCGAGGGCAAAGCTTGAATGAAGACTTAGGAAGATCAGGGCCGAAAGAGCAACGCGGGTTTTGTATTTCATACACTTGCTCCTAGTGCGGAAAACCTATGAGGTCAAGGCCGGAGAAAACCTAGATCCAACAACAAACCAAAATTGCCGCGCGAGATGGGAACTTCCACAGTTCCTAGCCATACAAATACCTGGCTCTTCGCTAGCAACGCCTCACCAGAGCAAAACGCAAGGAAGCTTTTTCATGTTCCTCCTAAAAAGTTGGATATCCAAGAACCCACATTGGAGCTCCGGGCAATCGCAGAGAATGAATTATTTGGTTGCGGCGGATTGCGAAGCATACCAAATTGAGGATCAATCTCCCAAAATAACGTTTATGAACTCTCTCCGTTCCGGTCGTCAGATTCCAATCATCCTGCTCGCGGTGATTTTTTCATTCGTGGCTTGCCTCCGCGCGCAGGACACTAACACATCCCAGATGAAGCGTGGGGCGATCGTTGTCGCGGCAGTCCAAGGAAAACCTAAAATCTTCAAACCCGGAGCAACCCAAGGAAAAAACGTCACCAAAGGCATGCTGGTGCAGCAGGGCGAAAAAATCCTGACAGGAAAAGCTGCCACCGTTTCGCTCGCATTTGAAAACGGCTCGGTGATTCAGGTCGAGCCCGACTCGAGTTTTGTGGTTGAGGAATTCTTGCAAGCCCCGTGGGACGCATCAGCGATGGACCTCAGTAAAATGAAAACCGAGCCAAGCAATTCCAAGCTCGAGACGTTTCTTGAATATGGCGAGGTGACATCCGGCGTCAAAAAATTGAACAAAGGATCCAGCCTGAACGTGACAACTCCCCTAGGCACAGCTGGCATTCGTGGTACAGATTACCAGGTGGGCCTCCAGCGCGACTCCAACGGCGCATCCGAAAGTCTGAGTGTTACTGTTGCCTCGGGCGAAGTAGCGGTTAGCACAAGCAGCGGAGGTACGACCTCTGTGACAGGCGGATCCTCTGCCAGTGTGACATCGACACCCGGCTCAATGGCACACCTTCCGTGGTCAGCCAATTCACAAGCTCGCAGATTTCGCCAGAATCCACCCTCATGATCCTTCAGTCGGTGAGGACCCAGCAAGAGTCTGCTGCGAGCGCCTTGACTCCCGCTGTTCTCCAGGGCGGGTCGGTTTCTAGCACCAATCTCACCCAAGCACAAAAAGCTTCGATCGAGGATGCAGCTCAGATTGACGCAGAGAACGTGGTAAACGTCGTTCGCCAGCTTGCTTCGGAACAACCTTCCTCTGCCCCCGATATCGCGGCTTACGCCGTGGAGCTAGCACCCAATGCTGCTGCCGATATCGCAGGCGCGGCCGCCTCGGGCGCGCCGGATTTTGCTCCAGCGATTGCGGCATCCGTCGCGAGCATGGCTCCTCCTTTTGCCGCGCAGATTGCAGCCAGCGTGGCACTCGCCGTCCCTTCATCCGCTCCACAAATAGCTGCAAGCGTCGCTTCGGCCGTCCCTTCATCTGCTCCACAGATTGCTTCGACAGTCGCCGCAAGCGTGCCCAGCGCAGCAGCCGCCATCGCACAGAGCGTAGCACAAGCTCAGCCTCAACAGACCGAACAGATTGCTGCCCAGACTTCAGCAGCAGTGCCTGAATCCGCAGGCGACATTGCCACACAAGTCCAAGCACAAGGTGAAGGCGGTACGGCCACCAATACCGACAAAATCGGCATCTCCGACCTCCCACCCGTGGTTCCAACAAATCCGACGCAACCCCCACCGCCAGCTGCAACACCGGCGCCAACTTCAACTCCAACACAGCCAACCCCAACGCCACCGACGCCAACGCCACCAAGCCCTACGGCAACCCCACCAGAGCCAACTCCGACTCCGACTCCGACTCCGAATCCCAGCAACGCCTAACACCCGGGCCGATTCAATTTGTCATTTTTGAGTCTCGGGCTGGTGGCTTGCCTGCAAATGTCAGAGACACGGAGACCTTAGTTTTTTTGGGGATCCTCGGGGGCCTCGGAGAGCAGGTGCAGCAGAGGACCTGAATTTCGCATAATCTCGTGCCATGCGGTGAGGGGATGGTTCATTTCGATGAGTTCCCTTGTGGGAGGAATCACAATCCACGTGTTGCCCTCGATCTCCTGCTCAAGCTGACCAGGTGACCAACTGGAAAATCCCTTAAAGATTCTCAGTCCATTTTCCCAGCCCTTGCGGGATTCCATGTCGCCGACTTCTGTGAAGGCTCGGAACGCCACAAGCGCGGGATTTTCCCGCCATTGCAAACTTGTGAGCAGCGATTGTTCGGTGGCAACGGGACCGCCGAAAAATACGGAAACACTCGGCTCGTTATCTTCGGAACTCTGGAGTGGGTGATTCAAAACAAAACCCGTCGCTCCGTCCGCAGCGTCGTGTTGGGATAGAAAAACAATAGACCGGTAGAAATTCGGATCCCGCAGGCAGGGATGAGCTACGAGGAGTGAGCCGGTCAGATTGTCACCGAATTTCATTAAAGATTCGGAGCCCTTCAATCAGGCCATGCGGGCTAGCGTTTCCGTAAGGTATGGCAGGAGTTGCTTCTTGCGAGACACAATGCCGTCGAGGCGCCAGGAGTGAAGCCCATCCTCGGGAAAATCAATGAGTCGGGTAAATCTCTCGGAACCTCTCACCAGCAGGATTGAGTTTTGCGTATTCACATCAGTGATAAGCAAGGTCGAAAAAAGGTAACCGTGGGACATGCGGTATTTTTCGAGTTCTTCAATGAGTGTGGAGCGGTGTCTTTCGAATTGGGCAAAGCTGATCTCTTCGATCTGAGAGACACTGAAAACGACGCCGCGCTCTTCGTACTCTTTGCAATCGGCCACGATCACTTCCGTTGCGGATAGAGTTAACAGCGGCGAACCAACGCTGAAAATCTCGTTGGCGAGGTCCGAGGGATTGATGCCACAGGCCTTGGAAAGTTCCCGTAGGATTTCACGATCCACATCGCTCGTGGTTGGAGAAGTGAGATTCAGGGTGTCGGAAATCATTCCGCACATGAGGAGTCCCGCAATCGGCTTGGGGATGGGAATGTGGGCTTGGCGAAAGCAATCGGCCACGATCGTGCTGGTGGAACCTACCGGACGGTTCAGGAAAAGAATTGGCTGCTGCGTCGGCGCGACCCCAATCCGGTGGTGGTCGATAATTTCCACGATGGGAACCTCCTCGGCCCCCGCAACCGCCTGGCTCAGCTCGTTGTGATCCACAAGAATGAGCTGGCGTGGTACTGGGCGCAGGAGATCGCTTTTCGATATGATCCCTTGTATGCGGCCCTGAGGACCAAGCACGGGAAAAGCAAACTGAGATGTCATCGCAAGTTCAGCACGCGTTTGCCGCAGTGTGGTCTCAGGCGAAAGGCAGTTGAAATCAGGGGAGAGCATCTGCCCGGCGGTCACGGCCGCGCGCGACAAAAGTGTCGTTGTGGCCGTGTCGTGCGGTGAGGAGAGCAGGGTTGTTCCGTGCTCCTGAGCGAGAGCAAGAATCTTGTCGGGGGGAGAAAAATTATTCGTAATGATGATCGCTGGTACGCCTGCCAGAATCGAAAGTTCCTGAATGTTCCATCGATCCCCGACGATGAGAACGGTGGAGGGAATATCCAGTTGCACGAGTCGTTTTTTAAACGACTCGGTGAGCATCGCCGCGACGACCAGAGTGCGGGGGCGGATGCGTAAATCCTCCTTGCCTGTTATGAGCGAGCCGCGGATTGCTTCGCGGATATGAGTGATCGAGGCCTCAACGATCCGGCTGGATGAAAGGTTCTCGACCGGAGGGAAAAGATATTTGCCGAGCTTGAATGAGGATAGCAGGCCAATGCAATTGCGGGCGTCATCCACCACAGGCAAACTTCGGAACTTGTCCTCACCGAATCGCGTCATTGCTTGATACACCGGGGCATCGCGGTGAATACTCACCACATTCCGCTGCATGACATCCTCGATACGGGGGTACACATCGGCAAAGAACACGGGCGCCTCCAGACCGAACTTTTGCAGGGCAAAATCAATCCGCTGGTTTGTATTTCCGCATCGAGCGGCAATCGCACTCTCCATGCCAATGGTGCGTTTGAATTCCGCATATCCAATGGCGGAACAGATCGAATCCATGTCTGGGTTTCGGTGTCCTATAACGAGCGTCTTCATAAAAAATTAGGTTTTGGCTCCTGGCTGGCAAGGGCGCGTGAGCGCGCTATTGGGATCATAGTTCAGGTAAGGCTGCAGCCACTTCTCGGCTACCTCTGCAGTCATGCCCTTGCGCTGGGCATAATTATCGATCTGATCACGCTCGATTTGGCCAACTGCGAAGTATTTGGAGTCCGGATGCCCAAAGTATAGTCCGCTCACACTGCTTGCAGGGAACATGGCGAGGCTCTCCGTGAGGCTCATACCGGTATTGCGCTCGACATCGAGAAGCTTCCAGATCGCCCATTTTTCGGTGTGGTCGGGCTGTGCCGGATAACCAGGCGCAGGTCGGATGCCACGGTACTTTTCGCGGATGAGTTCTTCCGGCATGAGGTTTTCATTTTTTCCAAAGCCCCAGACATCACGCGCAAATTTGTGCATGTACTCTGCAAACGCCTCGGCGAAACGGTCGGCAATCGCCTCGGTCATGATGGCATTGTAGTCGTCATGTTCGGCTTGGAATTTTTTCACCAAATCGGTCATGCCATGGCCGGAAGTGACAGCGAAAGCTCCGATGTAATCCTTGGAAGGTGCAGGAGCGACGAAGTCCGCAATGGACTGGTTGAACTGGCCTGCCGGTTTTTTCATTTGCTGGCGCAAGCCATGGAAGCGTACAGCCTCCTCGGTGCGCGTTTCGTCGCTGTAAACCACGATGTCCTCGCCTTCGCGGTTCGCGGGAAAAAGGCCGCAGACCCCACGCAAATGAAGACTCTCGTCGGCGACGATCTCGGCGAGCAACATCCAAGCCTCATCGAATAGCTTTTTGGCCTCAGAACCACAATTCGGATCGTCAAAAATCGCAGGATACCGCCCCCGCAATTCCCAAGTGTGGAAAAATGGCGACCAGTCGATGAAGGGAATCAGGTCCTTGAGAGAAATGTTTCCAGAAGATTTTGATTCAAAAACCACAATCCCGGTTTGCTCTGGAACAGCGATCTCCTCATGCGAAAGCTTCGGCGCGTTGGCGATGGCGTCTTCGAGAGTGAGCATCGGTTTGCCGGCTTGGCGTCCGGAGTGTTCGACGCGAAGTTTCTCGTAGTCGGATTCCAGATTCGTGAGGAAATCGGGCTTTCGCTCCGGACTGAGGAGCGAACTGGCCACATTGACGGCGCGGGAAGCGTCGAGCACGTGGACGACACCGGCAGGATAGTATTGCGAAATTTTGACCGCAGTGTGCTTCCTGCTGGTTGTGGCACCTCCGATCATGAGCGGGGTATTGAAACCAAGGCGCTGCATTTCCTTGGCAACATGGATCATCTCGTCGAGGGACGGAGTGATCAGGCCGGAAAGGCCGATGATATCGCAGTTTTTCTCCTGTGCGGTGGCGAGGATTTTTTCGCAGGGAACCATTACGCCCATATCGATGACCTCGTAATTATTGCAGGCTAGCACAACGCCAACGATGTTTTTGCCGATGTCGTGGACATCGCCTTTGACAGTCGCCATGAGGATGCGCCCTTGGGTGCGGGCATTCGGATTGGCGGCGCGTTCTTCCTCCATAAGCGGGGTGAGCCAGGCGACGGATTTTTTCATCACGCGGGCACTCTTCACCACCTGAGGCAGGAACATTTTCCCTTCGCCGAAGAGGTCGCCGACGATCTTCATACCATCCATGAGTGGACCTTCGATCACGGAGAGGGGCTTGCCGTATTGCTGCAGCGCTTCCTCGGTGTCGGCATCGATGAAATCCACGATTCCTTTGATGAGGGCGTGCTGGAGGCGCTTCTCCACGGGAAGTCCGCGCCACGCTGTGTCTGGAACGGGAGCGGAGCCTCCGGATTTGGAGGCTTTGAAATTTTCGGCAAAGGTCACAAGGCGCTCGGTGGAATCTGGCCGACGATTGAGCAAAACATCCTCAATCAGCTCGAGGAGATCCTTCGGGATGTCTGCGTAGATTCCGAGTTGGCCGGCATTGACGATACCCATGTCTAGGCCTGCGCGGATCGCGTGGTAGAGGAACACGGCGTGCATGGCCTCGCGCACAGGGTTGTTGCCACGAAAAGAAAAGGAAATGTTGCTGATGCCGCCGCTCACACGAGCATAGGGGAGGTTCTCCTTGATCCATCGCGCGGCGTTGATGAAGGCATTCGCGTAGTCGTTGTGCTCTTCGATACCGGTGGCGACAGTGAGGATGTTGGGATCGAAAATGATGTCCTCCGGAGAAAAACCGACTTCATCCACGAGCATGCGGTAGGCACGTTCGCAGATCTGGATTTTCCTCTCGAAACTGTCGGCCTGACCCTGCTCGTCGAAGGCCATGACGATCGCAGCAGCTCCATAGGCGCGGATCAGTCGGGCCTGTTCTTGGAATTTTTCAGGCCCTTCTTTGAGGCTTATGGAATTAACCACGCACTTGCCTTGCACGCAGCGCAGGCCAGCTTCGAGCACTTCCCATTTCGAAGAGTCGATCATCACAGGCACGCGGGAGATGTCCGGTTCGCTGGTGACGAGGTTGAGGAATTTCGTCATGGCGGCAGCCCCATCGAGCATGCCCTCGTCCATGTTCACATCAATGATCTGCGCGCCGGCCTCCACCTGCTGACGGGCCACGGCGAGGGCTTCGTCGTAGTTTCCGGCCAGAATGAGTTTCGCAAATTTCGGTGAGCCGGTCACATTCGTGCGCTCCCCGATGTTGATGAATGGAATTTCCGGACGCGCCGTGAACGGCTCCAGGCCGCTCAAACGCAGTGTTGTCGTGCGGGCGGGAATCCGACGTGGAGGCAATCCGCGCACCCCATCGGCGATGGTCTTGATGTGGTCTGGCGTGGTGCCGCAGCAGCCACCTATGACATTTAGCCAACCCTGTTCCGCCCACTCTAGGAGCTGTGGGGCGAGGCTCTCAGGCGTCTCGGGAAATCCCGTCGGGGAGAGCGGGTCAGGCAACCCTGCATTCGGATACGTGCTAACAAAGAAGGGCGAGATATTCGAGAGTTCCTCGATGTACGGCCGCATTTCTTTAGGCCCGAGCGCGCAGTTCAGACCGATGGAAACCAGTGGAAAGTGTGCGAGGGAATTGAGAAAAGACTCCACAGTCTGGCCAGTGAGCGTTCGGCCACTGAGATCCGTGATCGTCCCAGACGCCATCACAGGCATGCGCGGGTTTTTTTCAAAAAAACGTGCGATTGCAAAAAGCGCCGCCTTCGCATTCAGGGTGTCAAAAATGGTCTCAACAAGAAGAATATCCACTCCACCCGCAACCAGTGCCTCAATCTGCTGGGTGTAGGCCGCAGCGACCTCTTGAAACGTCACCTCGCGTTTCCCAGGATCGTTGACATCTCGCGAAATCGACAGCGTGCGATTCAGAGGGCCAATGGCCCCAGCTACAAAAACACGCCGATCGGTGGTGGCGTCGGCAGCCTGACGTGCCACTTTGGCTGCCGTGAAATTGAGTTCGGAAACGATGTGTTCCAGTCCATAGTCGGCCTGCGAAATCGTCGTCGAGTTGAATGTATTCGTCTCAATGATGTCGGCCCCGGCGGCAATATATTCGACGTGAATCTCGCGAATGATTTCCGGCTTTGTCAGCACTAGAAGGTCGTTGTTTCCTTTCAGATCCTGCCCGGTCCAATCTGCAAACCGCTCCCCGCGATAGTCCGCTTCTTGCAGCTTGTACTGCTGGATCATTGTGCCCATCGCTCCGTCGAGAATCAGGATTCGTTTGGCGAGTAGCTCGCGGAGGGCTTTTTCGGTTGGTGAGATCATGCAGGTTAAGAATTGATTATGTTACGAAAAACAAGCATGGCGGGAACGAAAAAAATATGAGCAAGCCTGAAACCTCTCTCATCGCCGCTGAAAACAGGCTGCCCGAATAGACTCTGACGAAGCCCTTCCATCCCTGAAACAAAATGGGAGAAGCCTTACGACTTCTCCCATTTTGGATTTTAAGACCTGTCAGGGGACAGGAATGTTATTTTTTCTTAGCAACCGTTTTCTTAGCGGCTGGCTTTTTAGCTGGAGCCTTCTTGGCGACTGGAGCTTTTTTAGCAACTGGAGCCTTCTTAGCGACTGGCTTTTTGGCTTCAACTTTCTTGGCGGCTGGTTTGGCTACTGCTTTCTTGACGGATGGCTTAGCAGCAGCTGCTTTTTTGGCAACTGGCTTCTTAGCAACTGGCTTTTTAGCAGCAGGTTTCTTAGCGGCTGGTTTCTTAGCTACTGGCATTCAATATCCCCCCTTTCTCTCCGCATATGCGGGAAAACTTTCTGTGAACATCATGTGAATAACTCACTGCGCTTGTGAATAAGTTTCTCGCACCATGTCGTCAATACTTTTTTTTAAATAAATGACTTTTTTGAAAAAAAATCGATATAGGCCGGAATCAATCAGGCTGCGTTAAGGATTTTTATAGCCTCTTCGAGAATTCCAGAAGGTTCCCAAAGTCGGCCTATCCCCTCGTAACCGCATGCCAAAATTCCTTCTTCCGGGCCGACAAATTGGGCGCCACGCGACTTCAAGCGGGCGACATTTTCCTGAGTAGCCGCATGCAACCACATCTTGCCATTCATAGCGGGCGCAATGAGCAGTGGGGCCCTTGTAGCGAGAGCGATGGAGGTGAGCGCATCGTCTGCAATACCCCCCGCCAGCTTGGCAATGATGTTTGCAGTGGCTGGAGCCACGAGAAGAAGATCAGCACTATCAGCGAGGGCAATATGCCCGGGGTGCCAAGATTCTTTCTCATCGAAAATTCCTGTGGTCACAGGATTGCGCGACAGCGTCTGGAACGTGAGTGGGGTGATGAATTCCGTGGCGTGTGATGTCATGACCACGTTCACATTAAAGCCCGCTTGACTGAGGCGGCTGGCAATCTCAGCCGCTTTGTAGCTGGCTATCGAGCCCGCGACACCGAGGAGGACATTTTTTTTTCTCATACGAAATCAAGTTGCAGTCTCCGGCTCAAGTAACGCTCGGCGCGCATGACAGCGCGGAATTTTTCGATGTCCTCTTCCATTGATCCGCTGATGAGCGTGTATCGGTAATCGCGCCATTTCTCCATCTCGGAGGAGGCATTGTGGAGACGGGTTGAAATTTGCTCCTCGCTTTCCGTACCGCGTTTGCGCAACCGCCGGGCCAACTCGTCAAGGCCCGGTGGCATGATGAAGACGTCGGCGAGAGCGCCTTGGATAATGGGATCTTCGCATGCGCGAATGCTGGCTGCGCCGATCGTGTCCACATCAAGGAGCACATCCACACCGCTGTGCAGGTGAGTGAGCACGGTGGACTTCAGCGTCCCGTAAAATTGGCCGTGGACCTCGGCATACTCGAGAAAATTTCCTGGAGTGATGTCGTTTTGAAACTCTTCCTGGCTCAAGAAAAAATAATCCTCTCCGTGAATCTCGCCCGGCCTTGGCGCGCGCGTGGTGCAGGAAACCGAGTAAATGAAATCCTGCTTCTGACGGAGCGAGCTGATGAGGGTTGTCTTTCCGGCTCCCGATGGAGCGGAGATGACGAAGAGGATGCCATTGCGGTGGATGGTGAGGTTATTCAATGTTGGCGAGTTGTTCCCGAATGCGATCGAGTTCCGATTTCGCCTCAATGACGAAGCGGGAGATGGTGGTGTGAGCGGACTTGGAGCCGAGGGTGTTGAACTCGCGGCCAAGCTCCTGAGTGATGAATTCCAAAGTGCGTCCGACGGGCCCCTTGGCGGCAAGCTTTTCACGGAATTGTGCGACATGGCTCGCCGCTCTCTCAAGCTCCTCGGTGATATCGCAACGCTCCGCAAAAATAGCGACCTCGGTGGCAAGGCGAGTGTCATTTATGGGAAGGCTCAGCCCGGCACGTTCGATGCGCTTGCCGAGGGCTTCGCGGTAGGCAATCGTAACCTTGCCCGCGAGGGGGGTTGTTTTTTTGAGGATGGAAGCGAGGCGATCAGCGCCTTTGGAGAGAACTTTCCGCAGAGCTTCACCTTCCCGCGCGCGGGTGGCAACAAGACCGTCCAGCGCCTCATCCAACGCTGCCATCACGACAGAATGTGCGCCGTCGCTGTCGGCATCGGCAGTCCTCACGACGCCAGGCGCAGCTATCACATCTGCCAGAGTGACGCCGCCCTCAAGACCGAGTTTTTTTTGCAAGCGACGTGCTTGATTCACAAACTCCAATGCGCGCACCTCATCGAAAAAACTTTGTCCAGCGCCTCCAGAGTTGCTCAAGGAAAGATTAACCTGCACGCGGCCTCGCGCCACACGCTCGAGAACCCGCTCGCGAACAGCAGGCTCCAGCCGAGATGCGCTGCGGTCGGCATGCAGAACCACCTCAGCCGTTTTTCGATTCACCGAGTGGCACTCCACCACGGCTGTCCAGACTTTCGTCTTGGACTCTCCGCGTCCATGCCCAGTCATGCTTGTCATGCCGCTTTTTATCCGCAGCCACGCGCCGCTGTCGAGGGCGCTCAACAGTGTCGGATTGATTTTTTTGGGGATCAGAGGATGGTGGGCTTTCTACTATGATTTTTGACGCACTCAAATTCCTCTTCATTTGCATCGAAGTGCTCCTGATTTTCAATCTCCTGATCGTCGTCCATGAGCTGGGCCATTTTATGGCGGCACGCTGGCGCGGGCTCGTCGTCGAGAAGTTTGCCATCTGGTTTGGGAAACCGATCTGGAGCAAAAAAATTGGCGGTGTTGAATACCGCCTCGGATCGATTCCGGCAGGTGGCTTTGTCGCCATCCCTCAGCTCGCCCCGATGGAAGCCTTGGAAGGCGAATCGGAAAACGGCCGTGATAAATTGCCGCCGATAAAGCCGCTCGATAAAATAATTGTGGCGGCAGCCGGTCCGATCTTCAGCTTCGGGCTTGCTTTTGCGATGGCTTGTATCGTGTGGGTGGTTGGAAAACCTCAAAGCGAATTCGACACCACCATCGTTGGCTATGTGAAGGAAGGTGGCCCCGCTGCTGTCGCAGGACTTCGTCCGGGTGATAAAATCATCGCGGTCGATGGCAAGCCGGTGAAGCATTTCTTGAGTGGCACAGATAGCGTGAAATGGCGCATCGTTCGTAGTGAAGGCGACACAATTCCTTTTACCGTTCTCCGCGAGGGACAGGAGATCACGGTGGATTCGAAATGGGTGAAACCCGAAACATCGAGCTGGCGCAGGCCGGCTCTGCGCGAGGTTCAAATCGGTCCGCGAATTATTCCTGGTGTGGGCTTCGTGGTAAAAGGCAGTCTGGCCGATGCGGCGGGATTCCAGGACGGGGACCTTGTCACAGAAATCAACGGCGTCCCTGTTTTTAATCTCAGCGAGATGGGTCCAATCATTGATACCAATCGTGGCAAAGATGTTGTCTTCGGCGTGGAGCGCGATGGACAAACATTTCCTTTGTCCCTGAAACTCCCGCCGGCGACACCTGATGCCCTGCCGGTCAACTTTGGCATCGAGTGGGGGCGGTCTGTTTTGGTTCATCCCTCTCCGCTCACTCAGGTGAAGGATGCGGCAACCAGCATCTTCCGCATGGTTGGAGCGCTGCTCTCCCCGGCATCGGATGTGAAAGCGGCTCATTTCAGCGGTCCCGTCGGAATCATGAGGCTTTATTACCAAATTTTCGAGGCCGAGAATGGTTGGCGGATTGCTTTAGCTTTCAGTGTTCTCATCAATGTGAATCTCGCGCTGATGAATCTGCTGCCATTTCCAGTTCTTGATGGCGGGCATATCACCTTAGCGATTATCGAGGCCATCCGCAGGAAGCCGATGAGCATCCGAGTCCTCGAGGTGCTCCAGACCTCATGTGCCCTCCTGCTTGTCGGATTCATGCTCTATCTCACGTTTTACGACGTTGGCGACATCGTGGCCTCAAAGGCACCTCTCACAGAGCAAACTAAATAAGGATGCCACAGCAGTTTCGAAGCTACTCCGCTCGCCGTCCAAGCCGAGAAGTCAAGACCGGCTGTATCACAATCGGGGGTGCTCATCCCGTTCGTATCCAGTCGATGCTCACCAGCGACACGATGGATACTGCTGCTTGCGTAAAGGAAACGCTCGGGCTGGTGAGGGCGGAGTGCGAGATCGTTCGCATCACTGCTCCGACGGTCAAAGATGCTCGAAATCTCGAGAACATACGCGAAG
This sequence comes from Verrucomicrobiota bacterium, assembly GCA_009886045.1. GTDB lineage: Bacteria > Verrucomicrobiota > Verrucomicrobiia > Chthoniobacterales > Terrimicrobiaceae > UBA967. The sequence goes on along the minus strand of VFJO01000148.1, from coordinate 2,745 downwards.
CGCTCCTGGCCGCAGGCTGCGATGTGCCGCTCGTAGCGGATATTCATTTCAAGCCGGAAGCCGCTTTGGAGGCCGCCAAGTGGGTGGACAAGGTTCGCATCAATCCCGGTAATTTTGCGGATTCGAAAAAATTCAACATCCGCGAATACACGGACTTGGAATACGCCTCCGAGATCTCGCGCATCCGAGAGCGCTTTGCGCCCTTGGTGGCACTCTGCAAGGAGCGGGGCATCTCGATGCGTATTGGAACGAATCACGGCAGTCTGAGCGACCGCATCATGAACCGATTCGGCGACACGCCGCTGGGCATGGTGGAAAGCGCCTTGGAATTCGCCCGCCTCGCCCGAGAATTCGATTACCACGACTTTGTTTTCTCCATGAAGGCTTCGAATCCGAAAGTGATGATTCAGGCCTACCGTCTTCTGGTGTCCCGTCTTGATGAACTCGAGTGCACGGAGGGCGTGGGATGGAACTACCCGATCCATCTTGGCGTCACGGAGGCGGGGGATGGCGAGGATGGCCGCATCAAGAGCGCCATCGGCATCGGCAGCCTGCTCGCCGACGGCATCGGCGATACGATCCGCGTTTCTCTCACGGAAGATTCCGAACACGAAATTCCCGTAGCCCAGGCCTTGGCAAAGATTGCTGCTCATCGCAAGCCCTCACTGGAACTTGAGGCTTGGCCCTTCGATCCTTTTTCCTACACCCGCCGCGCCAGCTCTGTTCTGCAAATTGGCGAGTATCAAGTCGGCGGCACGGAACTCGTGCGCGTCGCGGTGGCGCAGGCCGCCTACGACATGGTGGCCCACAAAATCGCGGGCCTCGGTGACTACAAACCCGAATTGATCATCGAAAATTCCGGACTCGTTCAAGTCGACCCGCACGATGCGGCCGCTGTCGCCCGCGTCAACGCATCCCCCGCACCTCTTTTTGTGACGATCCCGGACTCGTGTGGCTTGCCCGTTATCGGCGCTTATCGGCTCTTGGCTTCGCAACTCGATGCCAGACACCCGATCCTGTTGAAGGACACCTTTACACCCGCCACAACTGCCGCTCCCACCGATTTTGTCCACAACCTCCTAAATGCCGCCACCAACATCGGCTCCCTGCTCTGCGACGGCATCGGCGACGCCGTCCTCGTGCAAGGAGAGGAGGCACCTGGCCAATCGCTCCGCATCGCCTACAACATCCTCCAAGCCGCAGGTGTCCGCATTTTCAAAACCGACTATGTCGCCTGCCCAAGCTGCGGCCGCACACTGTTCAACCTCCAGGAAACCACTGCCCGCATCAAAGCAGCCACCAGCCACCTCAAAGGCGTGAAAATTGCCATCATGGGCTGCATCGTCAACGGTCCAGGCGAAATGGCAGATGCCGACTTCGGCTATGTCGGCGGCGCGCCCGGTAAAGTGAATCTCTATGTTGGCAAGACACCCGTGAAATTCAACATCCCCCAAGCCGAGGCAGTGGAGCGCTTGGTGGACCTCATCCGCGAACACGGCCGCTGGGTCGAGCCGGTAGCTGTGGTTTAATCGAGCAGAGAAAAGACGCCGCATTTCGAGCGGCTAATGCGACCTCCGTCGCCTAAAAGTCCACGAACACGGAACATGTCCCAACGGGCTGGTGTCAATAAAACCTCCTGTCAACGCACAGCATCAGCAGCTGGTTTATATTAAATAAAAATAGCCTTTTCTTTAATAACAGATTTTCTTATTCAAGACTCAAGCAATGAACCGAGACGCCACAGGCCACTACATCACCACCGCTACAGCGGGAGAGCCGGTGCGCGCTTTCGTGCCGCATCCCCTGCCGCCGATTCCTCATCTGGAGATAGGTGGTGCACGGCAGTTACTTCTGGAGCGCGCGACCTTAGCCGTTGGGCGACTGGACAGCATCAGCACGCTGCTGCCGAACCCGCATTTGTTTCTCTACTCGTATGTCCGGCGCGAAGCCGTTCTTTCCTCGCAGATCGAGGGAACCCAATCTTCGCTCTCCGATCTTTTGCTTTTCGAGTTGGAGGAGGTTCCCGGCACTCCTATGGATGATGTCGTCGAGGTGTCCAACTACATCGCCGCCTTGGAACACGGCATGTCCCAGCTTCGCGACGGCTTCCCGCTCTCCAACCGCCTGCTCCGCGAAATGCACACCGCCCTCATGTCCAAAGGCCGTGGCAGCGACAAGCAGCCCGGCGAGTTTCGCCGAAGCCAGAATTGGATCGGCGGCACTCGGCCAGGGAATGCCCGCTTCGTCCCACCACCTCCGCAAGAAGTCGAACCCTGCATGGCTGCACTGGAAGCCTTCCTCCACGAGAATGACACAGGTCTGCCCCTCCTACTCAAAGCCGCTCTGGCCCATGTGCAGTTCGAGACCATCCATCCGTTTCTCGATGGTAATGGCCGTCTCGGCCGCCTGCTCATTGCCCTGCTGCTCCACCATGGCCGCCTCCTTGCACAGCCCCTGCTCTATCTCTCCCTCTTCTTCAAAGAACACCGCTCCGTGTATTACGAGCTACTCGATCGCGTCCGCACTACGGGAGACTGGGAAGCCTGGGTGGACTTCTTTCTGGAAGGTGTGGAAACCACAGCCCACAGTGCCGTTCAGACCGCCCGCCGGCTCGTGGATCTCTTCGAGGCGGACACCCGCCGCACAGCACAAAGTGGACGCGCTGCCGCAAACACTCTCCGCGTCCTTACCGCTCTGCGCGAACGCCCCGTCCTGACACTCAGCCACATCTGCCGCCAGCACCAG
>VFJO01000062.1 GCA_009886045.1 Verrucomicrobiota bacterium | reverse complement strand
TTGCGGACGATCTCCCGTGTCCCGGCGCCGATATCCGGCTGGTTGCGCAGCGCACGGCTCACCGTGCTGGGGCTGAAGCCGGTGTCGGTTGCGATCTGGTAAATCGAAATCTTGGAAGGGGTAGATTTGTGAACTTTTGGCACTATCGGAACACCATGACCGTTTCCGGCGAAAATTCAATCTTCGCATCGGATTTTTTCAACCGCTTGAAATCTTTTCTGAAATCTTTTCTTGATTGTTGCGTGAAGTTGCTGTTGACTGAGAAAAGATGTTTCTTCCCTACCAAAAACTCCGTCGTTTCCTGTCATCGATTCCCGCTCTTCGCTCGTCCGCAATCCATGCGGCTCGCACCTTGGAGAAGATCGACTTTATTGTGACCGAAAAAGCCATTCAGTTCAGGGAGGAGAACGGGGCCCAGCCGTTTTATCTCCACCTCGACCTCCTGGGCCAACTCCCCAGATGGCGGAAAAGCAATTTCCTGTCAGCCCACATCCCCGCCAGCCAAAACCTGCAGTAAGCAAGTAAAATAAATATCTATGTCTCTTTATTATAAATTTATGCGCGTTTTACAAAATTGGATTCCGGTGAGGCCCGCCAACGGCATGGCCTGTTTTGTCGCAGGATACTTCGGGCGATTTTGTCGGCTCGGGTTGGTCGCGCTCACTTTGTTGACATCCGCCTTGGAGGGCCGTGCTGCGGCGCCGACTCCAACCACAGCGACGCGGGAGCTGACGCCGTTCTGGCGGAATCGTCCGGTGCTCGGCTTCGCGCTGAAGGCCGGCAACGGCGTGTCCCCAGTCCCTGAATACCTGTTGGCTACGGCGACGCCGACGGCCCCCGATTTCGCCTACGGCGCCCGGCCCTATGGCACAGAGGTTCTGTGGGCCGACAATTTATTCGTGGTCCGTCCGCTCGGCGGCTGGAACCCAGCGAGGGTAGTGGGCGAACAGCTGGAGTATGGCAATGGTTCGACCTCTGCGGACCTTTGTTTTAAAAACCAAGACGGCACGCTCGGCTACCGCTGGAATCTGCTGGCCCCGAGGCTCTCGCCTTACAGTGCCATCGGCTACACTGGCGAGGCGCTAACCTACATTTTGGATAACACTCCATGGGATTTACCCACCACCCCGACATTGGATGCGGGCGGTCTCTATGGCCAGTCGTCGCCCCCGGCGGACATGAGCCAATGGAGCACATTTATCCAGGGTTTTGCCCAACAACTGGTCTCGCTCAATATCGCCAAGGAGTCAGACGCGGTGCGTTTCCGTCAGGGCACCGAATGCAACTTCGCCGATCGCTTCAATGGCACTCAGGCGCAGTATAACGCCCAATACGCCGCCTCAGCCACAGCGGTAAAAAGCGTGTTCCCCAACGCCCAGTTTGGCCCGTTCAACATCACCCCTGGCTCCAACCAGGTGACCCATACCGCGCTCGCCACCTACTGCAAGGCCAACAACCTACCGTTCGATTTCGCCGCCATTTCCTTCTACGAACTGGCCAATACTGAGCCGAATAAGTTCATCGACACGGACACTTACTGGACGAACGCAACAAACGGTTGGTCCACAATCGAGACCACCCTCGGCCACTCTGTCAGCCGCGAGATTCATGAGTTCGGCTTTCTCTACAACGAAAACGGGATGAGCACCGCGGAGCCGGGATCGTGGGGTGCGGCCTGGTCTTTTAATATCCTAATGAAGTTGTATGCCACGGGCCTGCAACGCAGCGCACATTGGGATTCGACCGAAATCATCGCCGGCAATGCCAAGAACCCCACTATTTCCGCCCTGAAGGGGGACGGTTGGGTCTACACCGTGCTTGATTCTATGGTGGGTGGTCAATGGACCTACCTAACCCCGCCGGCCGCCTCCCCCGCGGGCACCAAATACACCAGCGTCTGCGTGACCAAGGGCAACCGGGTCTACGTGGTGGTTTCGGCGGTCAATGTCGTCACTGCTGGCGGTGCAG
>VFJO01000288.1 GCA_009886045.1 Verrucomicrobiota bacterium | reverse complement strand
TTTTATCCTTTTACTTGAATTTTGTTAATATGTTGATTAAACCGGTTGCGCTTCACTTGCTGGGGCTTGTGATGCAAGAGAGGACTGGCGTGGTTCGGGAGCTTTTTCTACGACTTCCTCAACTTTTTTACAAATCCAGCACTTGACGCCAATTTTACCAGCAACTGTTTCAGCTTCTGTGAAGCCATAATCAATTGGGGTACGGAGGGTATGAAGCGGAACCTTGCCCTCGTGATAACGCTCGGTACGGGCAATTTCAGCACCACCTAAGCGACCAGCTACGCGAATTTTAATTCCGAGTGCGCCTTGTTCCATCGTGATTTGAACGGCGCGCTTCATGGCTCGGCGGAAAGAAATGCGACGCTCTAGTTGTGAGGCAACGTTTTCTGCAACGAGTTGGGCATCCAAGTCAGGATTTTTGACCTCAACAATATCAATTTTGACTTGTTTACCGCCTGCAAGATCACTCACTTCTTTGGTGAGGCCTTCGATTTCTTGGCCACGGCGACCAATCACAACACCTGGACGAGCTGTATGGATGGTAACACGAACGCTGTTCCAAGCCCGCTCGATCACGATGCGTGAGATGGCTGCTTGTTTTAGCTTTTTCTTAAGAACATTGCGGATTTTTTGGTCTGCGATGAGATAGTCGGCAAAATCTTTGCGTGATGCGTACCAGCGCGAGCCCCAGTCACGAGTGATGGGGAGGCGGAACCCGATTGGATTAACTTTTTGTCCCATGATTATTCCTTGGTGTCCGCTGGCGTGGCGGGAGCTTCAATTTCTATGGCCGCAGGTTTCTCGGCCTTTGGGGCTGAGGATTTCTTGACGGCTTTTTTGGTTGTTGACTTTTTACTTTTTGGTTTGTCCTCTCGGCGAACAATTTCAATCTCGTCGGTAAGAATAACGCGAATGTGACTTGTGCGCTTGCGGATTGGGCCAGCGCTACCACGAGCCTTTGGTTGCGAACGTTTCAAGGTGGGGCCTTCGCCTACTACCGCCTCTTTGACTACTAGATCATTGAGGTTGAGGCTGTTGTTATTTTCTGCATTGGCGATAGCGCTCTTGAGGGTTTTGAGAATCAGCCCAGCCGCTTTCTTCGGAGTGAATCGCAAGAGATCGAGCGCATCCGTAGCGGGGAGCCCTTGAATGGCACGAGTAACCTCGCGAGCCTTGAAGGCCGAGATTTTTGCAAACCTATGAATTGATTTTACCTGCATTTTTATTTGTGTTAAATTATTTTTTCGCATCCACTTTGAGGATGTCACCTTTTCGTACTGTTCCCGCTTCAGAAGTTAGACTTTGAATCACAGCGCCGGAAATTTTTTCTCGCACGTCGACTACCTTGACTTGATTTATGACTTTGCCATCGCGAAGAACATTAAACGGCATTCCTACCTTAACTCCGTGGGACCTGCCAACATTTGCAACAACCAAGGAGATTTCGTCTTTGGTTTCAATGACTATAGCATCTGAGAGCAATGGTGCCGAGCTTTTTGCTTCTTGAGTTAGGCTGGAACTGAGTATTTCCACGGTTTGCCTTAATTCAGTTTCGACATTCATTCTGCATTGTGGATTGATTCCGTGGGATGTCTGGAGAAGGACTTGTACGGACTCCGAAAGCAATAAAAGCTGGTCTCGAGCCTTGGAGTTGTTTTCCTTCAGCACTCTAAGTTCTCTGAATGCTTGGATGAGCTGCGTCTCAAGCTGGGAACCGTTGGTTTCTTGGCTATAGACGCCGAGCGTCTCGAGACGCAAATTGGCTTCGGCTAGTTCCCTTCGGCTGGTCTCAGCTTGGTCGCTAGCGTGTGCAACAGTGTTGCTTAGAGAGTTTATCGTCGTTTCCGCAAGGAGAAGTTTCTCCTTTAATGCGGCAGCAAGATTTGAATCGGACTCTAGGCTATTTTGCCTAGGGTCTTCAGTCTGTGATTTAAAATCTGTCAAAGATCGGTCATCCTTCGCCTGCGCTTCGAAAAGAGCCGGCAGGATGATGAGTGCTGCCGCCATGGCGACAACTCTCATGAGTTTATTTGGTCACTTTTGCGGTGTGAGAACCGTGTTTCTTAAAGATTCGCGTTGGGGAAAATTCCCCCAATTTATGGCCAACCATGTTTTCTGTTACAAACACTGGTATGAAGGTCTTGCCATTGTGAACATTAAAAGTGTGGCCGACAAAGTCAGGCGTGATTGTGCTCCGGCGGGACCAAGTTTTAATTGGCTTCCTCCCACCTGCTTCATTCATTTTATCGATTTTATCGAGGAGCTTCCACTCGACATAAGGACCTTTTTTAAGTGAACGTGCCATGATTAATTCTTAGCTTTGGATTTGCGGCGCTGAACGATGAAGGTATCGCTGGGCTTGTGTTTGCGACGTGTTTTGAAGCCTTTTGCAAGCTGTCCCCATGGGGACATAGGATGGTGGCGACCGCCACCGCCTTTACTTTTTCCTTGTCCGCCACCCATTGGGTGATCGACAGGATTCATGACCATGCCTCGCACATGGGGGCGAATTCCGAGCCAACGGCTACGGCCGGCCTTACCCGATGAGACGTTCATGTGGTCGGAGTTTCCCACTTGGCCGATCGTGGCGTAGCAATTTTCGTTGATGCGACGGATTTCTCCGGAGGCCAATTTAACAAGTGCATACCCACCTTCGCGGTTGGCAAGGATAGCTACGGAACCGGCACTACGAACGATTTGTCCGCCACGGCCTGGGATAAATTCCACGTTATGTATTGAAGTGCCAAGAGGAATGGATTTCAGAGGCAAAGCGTTGCCCACATTAGGATCCACTTTTTCGCCAGCCACAACTTTATTACCAACTTCGAGGCCGACTGGAGCTATAATGTAGGCTTTCTCTCCATCCTCGTATTTGAGAAGAGCGATACGAGCAGTACGATTAGGGTCATACTCAATCGCAATCACTTCAGCAATCGCATCGCGACGGCTGCGCTTGAAATCAATGATGCGATAGCGACGCTTGTGACCGCCACCAACGTGACGCATTGTAATGCGGCCTTGGTTGTTCCTGCCTCCAGTGCGCTTGATCGCTTCTGTGAGCTTTTTTTCCGGTTTAGTTTTTGTGATCTCAGCAAAATCGGGGAGCGCCTTGAATCGCGCTGACGGTGTGAGAGGTCTAAAAGTTTTGATGCCCATGGTTCGAGTTTCTAAGACTAGGTCAGACGAGGTCAGACGAGATCGATTTTATCGCCCTCTTTGAGAGTCACGATTGCCTTCTTCCAGTTGGCTTGGCGGCCGAAGTCGGCACGGCGCTCACGTTTTTTCTTACCGGCATAGTTTGCTGTGTTTACGGCAACAACCTTCTTTTTAAAGATGACTTCAATTGCGCGTTTGATCTGAATTTTGTTTGACGAGGGGCGAACGCGAAAAACGTATTTGTTGAGCTTCTCGGAGAGGAGGGTAGCTTTTTCGGTTAGCAGAACCGTTTGAATATGGTCGTAGATATCTGTGTTCATGACGCAAGCCTTTCGGAAATTTTTTCTAGCGCTCCACGAGTGAGGATGATTTTATCAAAGGCGAGCAAGTGCTCGGTATTGACATCGGCTGCGCGGGTAAGTTGAGCCGTTGCGACGTTTCGAGCGGCTTTGAAAGTGTTTTCATCGAAGCCCTCGGAGACGACGAGAGTTTTACGTGCGTTCGAGGTTGTCGAGTTGAGCAGAGTAACAAATTGTTTAGTTTTCGGCTCAGCGACGGTGAAGGTATCGACGAGCAAAACATCGCCAAGAGCGATGCGGGCGCTGAGGGCTTTGCGGAGGGCGAGCTTCTTCACTGCTTTCGGAGTATTCTTGGTGTAATCACGCGGCACAGGGCCGTGGGCTACTCCACCACCGACCCAGACGGGGCTAGAAAAGTAACCGGCACGAGCTCGGCCTGTTCCCTTTTGGCGCCACGGCTTGCGACCGGAGAGGTTCACATCCGCTTTAGTTTTGGCGCAGGCTGTACCGCTGCGTCGAGCTGCTTGCAGAGCAACAACGACGTCATGTACAGCTTGGTTGCCCTTCGCTTCATCAGTGATGAGTTCAATATTTGCCTTTGCGGCATCTGCGGCTGTAAGAACTGTTGCGCTCATGGTCAAATTTTTTCAACTGCACAATAAATCGAAACCGCTATGGAAGTGGCTTCGGAACGAATGTGTGCATGGAATTTCATGTGTGGATTTTTCCGTTGAGCCTCGAATTTTAAAGGAACGAGAGTGGCGATGAGTCATCTACTGGTCCCCCCAAGGCTTAGCGGGAAGGGGGAAATTATAGAGCTGTTGAAAATTGGCAAGAGAAAAAATGAAAAAAAAACTGCGGGCTCAACGTGATTCGATGTGTGGGCGTTTCATTTATAAATTTAGTAGCGGAAATCCGGCTTCGCATCAGCCGAAGACTCCATCTCAGAAATCGGGTGGATCACATCAACAGATTCCGGCAGAGGCTCGATCTCAAGAGGAAAAGATGGTGAGACAGGATCGGGAGAAGGTGGTACTCCTACACGCGCGGACCGTTTGTGGGAGCGGCTTGCAGGCTCGATCGGCTTCGGCGCCGGCGCGGGTGAGAGCGCTTCGTTTGCGATGTAGCCCGAGCGACCGTCAGCAATCGTCACATAGCTGTAGCCAAATTCGCGGCGTAGCATTTTGACCCGCTCTCCATGGCGGAGCGAGGCATCGGGTCCCCTCTCTTGGGCAGGTCCAACGAGATAAAAAAGTCCGTAGTCCTCTTTGACTAAAAACTCTGGCGCTTGGGATGGATCGAATTTCTCAGTTGCGCAACTGACAAGGCAGATCGTTGCGCAAAAAAGAACGAATCGTATTTTTGTAAAAAGCTCCATGATACTATTAGGGAAATGAGTGTGCACCGGCATCTGGCGAGCCGCAATCGGATTGGCAGACACCGCTCGGGGTAACAATCGAATTCTTCAAAGCGAGGCCAGCATTTACCTTCGCTCCAGGCCAAACAATCACGTTTTCGAGCCTTGCAAATTTCTCTACCTCTGCTCCGGCAGCAACCGAGGACCATCCCGTGATGACGGCCTCCTCATCAACCCTCGCACCGATTTGAATAGGCTCAAGCCAGTCGGGCGGAAGATACGAAAATTGATGCCCGCCGACAGTCAAGGCCTGATGAACTTCCATGTAAGCCGGTAGGTTTCCGATATCAAACCACACGCCTTCCTTGATCACCTCGCCTCCAACGGGCATTCCACGCCGCATCAGGTCAACTAGAACTGGTATGATGGAAATTTTTTCGTGAGGCGGGATAAATTGGAAAATCTCGGGCGAAAAAACACTCACTCCCGTAAAAAGAAATGCCGGCTCTGAACGGCCACCAATGAGCCCGCGCATGTCGGTGATGCAACCTGTAGTCGGATTGCACTGGATGCGGCGTTCGCCTCCGGAGCCTCGAAGCGCCAACGTGGCGATGCGACCCGAGCGCTGATGCGATGAGAGCAATGTCTGAAGGGGAAAGTCGGCAAGCACATCCCCATTATAAACCATAAAAGGCTCATCGCCGATGAGGTCGCGTGCATTGAGGATTCCTCCTCCGGTTTCCAAGAGATGCGGCTCATGTCGAAACGAAATGGAACATCCGCGATACTCCGCTTGGCCGGACTCCTCGCCAAGCAAGCGCGAATAAGCCTCCGGTCGGTGGTGCGTATTGACCACGAAGCGGGTAATCCCTGCCGCTATGAGATGATCCAGCGCAAACGTTATGAGAAGCCTGTTGAAGATAGGCACAAGAGGCTTGGGCCGCTCATCGGTGAGTGGTCGCAGGCGCGTTCCCAATCCAGCGCCGAGCACGAAGGCGGTCTTAATGTTTTTACTCAAAGAAAATCCTCCGCCGGGACATAGTCACGTTTCATGCGAGACAAAGAAACGCATCGGCTTCATCTCGCTTTCGATAAATCCATGCTTCCGGTAAAAGCTTCGGCTTTCCTCCGGGTTGTCGGTGAGAAGTGTGATTCGGAGAAATTTTTTTTCACGCGCAAACCCGATGGCATGCTGCAGCAAGCGAGAGCCGTAGCCGCTTCCGCGATGGTCTCGGTGTACCACCAAGTCCTCGAGCACGAGAACAAATCCACCCTCTGCCGTGCTGATGGTGATGAGAAGATTGATCATGCCAATAATCATCCGCTCGTTACGAAGAACAAAAATACGACCCCTTGCGGGCTGCTCCAATATCAAACGCAGTGCGCGCATTTGCTTCTCGGAATCAGGTTGAAAATCCGCTTCCTGCTGGAACAAATCACGAAGTAGTTCTGTCAACTCGGGAAGGTCGTCCAAAGTCGCGGGTTCGAATTGGAGATCGGGCATGGAGATCCTATCTCACACCACGTTCCCGCAAGCAACCCGACAGCGAGGAAATCAACGTCCAAATTTTCGATCCAACTCGTGGAACGACCACTGAATCATCGTAGGGCGACCTTGGGGACAAGCATACGGCAACTCGCATTTCAACAACTCGCGTACCAGGCGGCGCGCCGATGATTCCTCGTATTTGAACCCATTAATTGCAGCAATTCGTGAGACCGATCGCACCAGTGCGTCGAGCACTGGCTGACCCGATCCGACAAGGCCGGTAGAGCGAAGGGTTTCGCAAACATCCAGCAGAGCCGTGCGGGCATCACGTTGAGAGAGGCAAGTCGGCAGGCCTTCCACCTTGAATGAGCAACCGCCGAAAGGCTCAAGCAAAAAACCTACCGCCTGCAGTGCACTTAAATTTTCAGAAATCCAGACCGCATCTTTTGAAGTCAGCTCGATAATCTCAGGCATGAGGAGTTGCTGGGAACCAACCTGACCCATTCCAGCTTCCCAGCGAAGACCCTCAAAAAGGATTCTCTCCGAGGCCGCACGAGTATCGAGTAGAACAAGGCCTTCAGCTCCCTCCATTAAAATCCAACGTCCACCGAGACCTCCCACTAATCGAAATGCATCAACCGCCTCGTCAGGCTTCGACGGAAGCGACATCGAAGGCAGCTCGATGTGAGGCGGTAGAGGAAATGAAACATGCTGAGGCGTTGGAGAAACAGAAACCGGAGGCTCTTCGCGATGAAGGGGGCGATCCATTTTTGAAGGCGCTGCAATGGGAGTCCGAAATGCATCCAACGCTCGCTTCGCGGCTGTATAAACGGCCTGCCGAACGAGGTCTGGCCTATGCAGACGCACCTCGCGCTTGGCGGGATGGACGTTGCAATCGAAGGCCAGCGGATTCATCGAAATCCTCAATACGGCGAGCGGATGTCTCCCCTTGGGAAGCGCTCCAGAGTAAGCTTCGCGGAGCGATTGAAAAACAGCCGGACATTGCACCACTCGACGGTTCAGAATCACAAATTGAAGTTCCCGGTCGGGCCTGCCCTCCCCAGGTTTGGCGACAAAGCCCTCGATCCGAATCCCATTATCTTCAGTCGACTCGATGGGCATGAGGCGCGCTGTAAAATCAGCTCCGAGGAGATCCCGAATACGCACTTCGTCATCATTTGTGGCTGCCGCCTGCCACACGAGTCGCCCATCGCGCATGAGCTTCATCGCCACGTCGGGATGCGCAATGGCGAGGGACTGCATTTGCTGCAAAATGTGAGCTGCCTCGGTCTCCTCGCCTCGCAGGAATTTTTTGCGCGCAGGGAGATTGAAGAACAGCGATCGCACTTCAACCGAGGTCCCGGGAGCTCCGCCACTGTCCACAACAGACTCGATTTTACCTCCACTGATTTGGATCTCCGTGCCGACGTCTGCCTCGGAAGGACGAGTCACCAAGCGGAATCTTGAGACGCTTGCGATGCTCGGTAGAGCCTCCCCTCGGAATCCCATCGTGCCGACATCTGCCAGATCTGCAGCGGATCGGATTTTGCTTGTGGCATGCCTTTCTAGGCTCAGAAGGGCATCCTCCCGATCCATACCGGAGCCATCGTCCTCGATACGGATCAGCTGGGTGCCTCCTCTGGCGAATTCCACCCGAATCCTTCGCGCCCCCGCATCAATACTATTTTCAACAAGTTCCTTCACCACAGAAGCCGGACGCTCGACAACCTCACCCGCTGCGACTTGGCTTGCGACTTCATCTGTGAGCAGGCGGATTTTTCCCATGTCATTTGACTTTGCACGGATTCGTTCATAAGAAAAGAACGTGATCACATTCACGAACCAAGCCGCTCGTGCCCTGCTCGACCTTATTGCATCCAAAGGTTCGGGCGATGGACTCCGCCTTGCCGTTGAAAAAGGCGGATGTGCGGGGCTTCAATACGTGATGGAGATCGACTCGGCAAAGCCCTCAGATTTGATCATCGAGCACTTGGGCGCCAAGGTGTTCATTGACCCAGAGAGTGCCGAACGGCTGAAAGGCTCTTCATTGGACTACGAGGATGGTCTCTCGGGCGCTGGTTTTCGCATTCACAATCCCCACGCCACGCGCTCATGTGGTTGCGGAACATCCTTTGAACCAGCACCGTCAGCTGAGGCTTAGACAAGAATGCCGCATAATCCGGAGACAAAAAACAGCCGCGCTTGGTTTAAGGACCCCGATTCCGATCCCTCCAAACCTTCCCAAAACGAGGAAACCGGTCTCTTTGGATGGACGATTCTCATTCTTATATTCATCGGAATAGCAATTACTTGCTGGATCTGCAGCTTCTACATTTTCGGACATCCAGAAAAACCATTTAGCCATGAGGTCCTCTCGAAGCTGAAAAAAATCGAGCCTCCGAAGCGCTTTGAGCTCACCGAAGCGCCGCGCGGCGAGTTTCTTCGCGCGCAACAAATTCTCGATCGCTACGGGAAAATGAAACCCCGCCAACTCGAGCGCACGAATGAGACACTCATTCGAAATTATATCCGAAACTACAAGCCAGCCGACGGGCTTGTTCCCTATGTGCTCGGCACGTTCAATATTCTCGACTCATTTGAACTCACGGGAAATGATTATTTCTCTTCGGGCGTGGCTGCAGTGGCTGTGTCGAAGGACGACCCCCGCCTTCTCATCGAGCAGATTTTTTCATCGGGAAAGCGGGTTATACCTACGCTCCACCGCACACTGCTGACCGGTCTCGATATTGATCTGAAGCGCGAGAATGAACTGGCAGCCATCATCCACATCGAGAAGCTCAAGGATGGGCGACTCAAGCTGACAACCGTATCGATCATGTATCCGAGTTACGAATCCGCGTCTGCCGACGGCACATTCACGCTCGATCCGCCCACATTGCTCAACGTGAAAGCCGGACTTCCTGTTACCAATGAAGACCGACAGGGAGAAGCCGATGCAAAGTACGAGCACTTCCGTAAGAAGGCCCGCTTGGCCTCAAAAAAACAAGAGCCCAAGGTCGAAGATCCCGCTATTGGCCAAGCTCGGCTCATGCGAGTCGAGAGGCCTCTTCCCGCTTACACTCCAGAGGCCACTCCTGCTCCAAGTCCAGTACTTCTGGCATCTGCTGCCCCCACGCCAAGCGATATCGTGCCCTCCCCCACCCCGGCTCCCACGCCGTTGCCTTCTCCATCTGCAGAACCCTCTCCAATTTCCTCTCCAAGTCCGTCTCCAAGCGTTTCACCGATTTCATCGCCTACTCCTGAGACTCGCAAAGCCATCGCTGCGGCAGGCTCTAAAAATTGGCAAACCTACGAACCCAGCCGCATGCCAAGAGGACGTCTCATCGCGACCGGCGAACTCTCCGATATTGCAAAAAAGGGAACCGGTGGTGAGCGGATTTATTTGCAAGGCAGCTTCAATGTCACTGCTGCAGGAGGCGACCGCGCCGTCATGCGCTTGCCCCAGCGCTTTGGATCGAGGGCCGACAATGTTCGTATCATTGTGCAATACCCGAACGGCATGACCGCCCCGGCGGAGGGATCTGCCGTGACGCGCGATGCGCGACGCCCCTTTCAGGTCATGGATGTGAAGGAGAATCCAGGCGGGCAGATCAACGTGTATGTCCGCGAGGTCACCCAGCCTTAGCGGGCGGATCCAATCCGAAATCCGAGCCAAGGGGCCGATGCACTTCTCCCGCTTTATGGAGTTGGCGCTCTACGATCAGCTCGACGGTTACTACGCTTCGAACCGAGCTTCTGTGGGAAAAGAGGGGGATTTTTTCACCAGTGTGAGCGTTGGCCCCGTCTTCGGAGCTGTGCTGGCAAGTCAGTTTTTGGAGATGTGGGATAGGCTGGGCCAGCCCCCAGATTTTCAACTCATCGAGCAAGGGGGAAATGATGGCAGGCTTGCCTGCGATATCCTAAACGCTCTTGCTGACACCCCGCTTGCCTGCGCCCGACTGACCCTCATCGAGCCACTGGCTCATCTTCGTGAAAAACAGTCTGCCACACTCAGCGACCACGATGTGCGCTGGATCGAAGGGCCTGAGAAGCTCGAGGGCTTTCAGGGAATACATTTTTCCAACGAGCTTTTCGACGCCCTGCCATTCGATATTTTGGAAGCTCGCAGCGGGCTCTGGCACGAACTCTTAGTGCATGCCGATGATGAGGGATTTCATTTCAATCGCTCATGCCAAACATTGGCTGACGTCCCTCTGCCGCCCCGACCAGACGGCTTCCAGGTGGAAATCCGACGCCACCAGCGCGAGCTGCTTCAAGCCGTGAGTAACCGCCTGCAGCGCGGATTTCTTCTAGCCATCGACTATGGCATGACACACGCAGAGCTCCTCGCCCCCCACCGCTCGGGAGGGACTCTTGCCTGCTACGCACGCCATCAACGCGATGCCGCACCACTGGAAAATCCGGGAGAAAAAGACATCACGGCCCATGTGGATTTTACCGCGCTTGCGAGGGATGCCACCGCCTGCGGCCTACATCTGGAGGGCTACACCGACCAGCACCACTTCCTCGTGGGGGCCTCCACGCCTCTGCTCAAATCCCTCGAAGCCCTCCCCCTCACTCGCTCCACGCTCAAAATCCTACGCAGCCTGCGCACGCTCCTCCACCCCGAGACCATGGGGACTCAATTCAAATCGATCCTGTTCTCAAAAAACGCTGCCCTCGCCAAGCCTCTATCTGGGTTTCAACACGCAAAGAATTCGGACTATCTTCTGGATCAGCGCCACGCCCCCATATCCGCCTGAGCGCTCTCGAGTGGCTGATTCAGAATGACTCCACCGCCTCCGTGCATGATCATATTGGCAGGCTATGAAGCCCGCTACACGGCGTGAGTTTTTGATCTTAGCCTGGAGGCCAATCCATGTGTCGCCCACCGAGGATATGAAGGTGGAGGTGGGGAACGGATTCGCCGCCGTGCGGACCGTTATTGATGACGAGGCGGTAGCCGGAGGAGGCGATATTTTCGCGGCGGGCGATTTCGGCAGCCGTGAGGAGCAGGTGGCCAAGGAGGTTCTGATCATCGGCTTGTGCGCCTCCGATGCGCGCGATGAGTTTTTTGGGAACGAGGAGAATGTGGACGGGCGCTTGCGGAGAGATGTCGCGGAAGGCCAGGCACAGGTCGTCCTCAAAAACGATATCGGCGGGGATTTCGCGAGCGATGATTTTTTCGAAGAGGGTCATGCGAGTTGGAGGTTGAGTTCTTGAGCGCGGTGGCTTGAAGCGGCTTCGGTGCGAATGAACGCGACGATCTCGCTCATGAGAGTGGAGCAGTCGCTGCTCCAGTGCTTGGCACAGCGAAGGAGCTTGACGCAGTCGTGCAGGCCATGAATTTCAACATGGCGTGCGGGAGACTCGAGGATTTCGTGCAGGCGCATGTGGAGGAGCTTGAAGAAAACCAGCTCATAGCCAGAGTCGGCGCGGAGGGCGAGTTCAGAGAGTGAGAGCGTGACGGGCGGAGGGAGTGTCTCAAAGCAGCGGGCGACATCCGAGTAGCCGATGACTTGGAGCACGGATTGGACGGCTTTTTCCAAGCGGGAGATGGTCACGATATTTTCCTCGAATTCTTGCTGGAGGTAGCTCGAGATACTTTCTGTGACGTGTGTCGTGAGCCACCACTTTTTGTAGCCCGCGACCTCGGCAGCCCGAACGACGGCGGATGCCAACCATGCGCGGTCATAATTCATCACGCTGCCATCTGCGAAGCGAACGAGCGGGTAGTTGTCGCGGAGGGCAATCACTTTTTAAAGAGTTCAGCCTGATCGGGAGTGAGGGCGACGCGTCGGCCGAGGGATTCAATTTCCTCGATGAAGTCGCCAACCTCCTGAAACTGGCGGTAAACTGAGGCGTAACGCACATAGGCCACAGGGTCAAGCGCATGCAGGCGTGCCATTACGAGAGCACCGAGGTGTTTCGATGAGAATTCACGCTCTTGGCTATTTTCGATTTCCTGCAGAATGTCTTCAACGACATGCTCGATGGCCTCCAAGGTAACCGAACGCTTTTCGCAGGCTTTTCCGATGCTGCCGAGCAGCTTGCTACGCTCGAAAAGCTCGTGGCGACCATCACGCTTAATCACACGCAATTCATTGCGCTCTAGTACTTCATACGTCGTAAAGCGAGACTGGCAATCGAGGCATTCTCGGCGGCGACGAATTGTGGCTCCGTCTTTGGAGAGACGGGAGTCAATGACCTTATCGTCGAGAGTCCCACATTTTGGGCAGCGCATATATGTTGTACTAAACCGAGGAGCGACTACAAAATCACCACAAGATGTAGTGAGGTCAACTTTATTCTTAAAAAGAATCGAGATTTTTAAAAGTTTTTCTTGTCCAAAGGCGAAGGGTTTCACACGTTAATTACATGAGCTTTCTCAATACCCCACGCCCCTTGCGCTCAAAAGGAACTCCGGCCATTTTGCACGGCTTTACCCTCATTGAATTGCTTGTCGTAATCACGATCATTGCGATCCTAGCCGCGCTCGTGCTTCAGACCGCAGGCTACGTCCAGAAAAAAGCTGCCCGCAGCCGGGCGGAAGCTGAAATTGCAGCTCTTTCTGCGGCGCTCGAAAGCTACAAGGCTGATATGGGGGATTATCCGGCGGGGTCAAATACGAATGTAAGCACCGGGACTAATAGTTTTTTGCGAGGGGCTTTGGCTCCATATGGTACAAATTCCTTAAATTCACTCAACAAGGTTTACTTTGAATTTTCAAAAGGAATGGGGACAAACGCTACCCTTTCGAAAGATACCAACCAGAATGTTTTGGATCCATTTGGGAATCGCTACGGCTACCAGTATCCAGGAAATTCAACGCGTTCGGGATCAGGTTTTTTTGATCTTTGGTCAACAAGCGGAACCACAAACGCCAATCAGTGGGTCAAAAACTGGTAACGAAGCGGCTTGTTCCTTACTGGCAAATAAGTGAAGATTTGTTGCGCTTGAATTTATTGGCACAATAAACCTTAAAAATCGCTGGTAATTTCTTTGGTAGGCGGCTCTGAGATAGAACTTTTGCCTAAAGCTACTCCCTGGTGGGCCTATTGCTTTTAAAGGCCCTGTTCAGTGATTTTCAAGAAAGACCTACAGAGACGCGGCGGCTGCTTGCGCAGCGGCAACTTTGCCGGCGTACCATTTTTCATATTCCTCAACAGGAACAACGCGAATTTTGGCCTTCATGTTGTAGTGACCGGTTCCGCAGAGCTGACTGCAAGCGAGCTCGATATCCGCCGTGCGGGTTGTGGTGAATTGCATCCACTTGATCGTGCGACCAGGAACAGCGTCTTGGTAAAGTCGGAACGATGGAACGTAAAAAGAGTGGATCACGTCTCGGGAGCGAAGGAGGACGTGAACGGGCTTGCCGACCGGGATGACAAGTTCGGTGGAAGTGAAGTCATCTTTTCCGGCGGCATCAGTAGGGTCCACGCCAAATTTATTTTCTAGGCTGAAACGCTTCACATCACCTGCACCGAGTTGTCCATCGGCCCCAGCATAGCGCAAATCCCAACCAAATTGATAGCCAACGATGTCAACCGTAATGGCATCCGGCGCAATCGGTGACTCGGTAAGTTCAAACCAGATGCGGTTGGACCAAACGGCTAAAAGGAGAAATACGGCGGTTGGAATAATCGTCCACCAGAACTCGAGAGTGTTGTTTCCGTGGCTGTAGTGGGCCTTGTGACCTGGGCGACGGCGGTAGCTGATGAGGTAAATCACATAGACGACCTGCGTGAGAATAAAGACGACTAGAGTGAGGACGAAAATAAAATTGAGAAGGGAGTCAATTTTTTCTCCACCGACCGTGATGTTTGGTGGGGCCCAGTAGAGGTTGGATGTGCGCTGCTCGGCAAGAGCTGGCATAGAACCGCTCACAAGGAGAAGAGAGGTGATGGAAAGGATTCTCAGCAGGAAATTCATAGTCGGGTCAAATCAGGCAGCAGGCGGGGCGGCAGAAGCAGGAGATGGAGGAGCAGCAGGAGGCGCCGGCGGGGCTCCCGCTCCAGCGGAAATGATCTCTGTGGGAATTGCTTTCAGCTCTTTTTGGGACCAGGGCTCCTTGCGGTCGGCGTTGGCAGCGCGAATGGTTTTCACATAATCAGCTGTAATGGGCACAGCTGCGTTTCCCCATTCGGAGCGGATGTAGGTGAGGACTGCGGCAATTTGCTCATCCTTGAGCTGGGACCATGGGGGCATGGCATTGTTGTAGGTACTCCCCTTGACTTGGACTGGGCCTTGCATGCCGGCGAGCAGGATTTTGACAAGGTGGTTATCGCCGACCCAATCGCCGCCGACGACCCATTCGCTGGCTAAGAGAGGTGGAAATTGGCCAGCGACTCCCATACCAGAAGATTGATGGCAGACGATACAATTTTGATTGTAGAGGCGTTTCCCGATAACTTTAGGATCTGGGGGTGCTACGGGGCCCCCACCGCCGCCGCCGCTCCAAGAGACAAGAGAAGGGTTGTACACGTCAGCGCGGAAGCCTCCGCTGTTGAGAGCAAGCTGGATACCAGCCCAAAAAATGATGACGGATGCGAGGATGGTGAGCCAGAAAGGAACGGGTGCCCCTTTTTCCGAAGGCTCAGGTCCTTCGCGAAGAACAGGGTCGTTTGGTTCAGGGCTTTTGCCGTTTTGTGGCTCGTTCGATGGCGTATGGGAAGTCACGGTGTTACTTGGCGGTGGGCTCCGGAGATTCCGGCAGCGGGTAGTTTTGATTCAGGGAGAGCAGGTAACCAACCAGAGCCTCCGCTTGCTGAGTCGGAACGACTTCGTAACCTGCTTTCGGAGCAAATGATCCGGTAAGTCCCTGTAATGCATGAGAGGATGGCTGGCCCACAATTTTCCGATATTGGTAAAGATAGCTGTAAGATGGCATGTTCGACCAAGGTGATACGAGTTGAGGCGAGTAAAGGTGACGGTGTACTGCTGCGACATCGGTTTCCCGCGCTCCATAGTTCGATAAATCTTGGCCAATCCGATACTCGCCGAGGAAGGGAGTGTGTTCGCGAATTTCATCACGCGGAACAGTTTGACGTTTACCGAGTTGTTTGGCGATATCAGTCGTAAGAGGATCGGGACGGACTTGCTGGGAGTGGCACTCGACACATCCACTCGCTGCATACACTTTTTGGCCGGCAACGGCAAGGCCTGAAAGCGTTGGAGGAATGAGTCCTCCAGTTTCTTCATCGGGAAGCGGTTCCATGTTGGCAAGGTTTGCAACCGGGTAGGCCACAAAGCCAACCCAAGCCGAACCGAAAGTCAGAACGATGCCTGTGAAAAGGAGAGTGAGTTTATTCATACCGCGACGGGCTCTTGGGAATTTTCTTCGCGCACTGCGATCAGGGTGGGCGTCGCGCCGGAGCGGCGTGTGGACCAGAGAAGCCCGGCAAAGAGAAGAGCGAAGCCAAGGTTAGCTGCAACAAGAAGGATTGAAGCCAATGCGGCACAAAACCTGAACGGAGAAATAAAATCCATCGAACTACGGAACGTGATGCCCACATCTTGGAGTGCGAAACCTTGAATCAGTCCACCTAGGATGAGAGCCGACGCTCCCAGAAGAATTCCAGACAACGCAAGCCAGAAGTGCCATGAGATGAGGCAGGAGGAGGGCCATTCCTTACCCGTGAGGCGTGGCAAGATGTAATAAATTGATCCAAAAGCTATCATACTAAAAAACCCGTAGTATCCGAGAAGATTCAAGCCACGTGTGAGGTCGGAGAAATTCGTGACAGAGTTTACCGATGGGATTGAATTTATTGCGGAAAGAAGCCAAGTGGTGAGAAGGAATAAGACTCCCGAAACGATGAAGCGAAGAGAGGGACTCCATGCTACTGGAGCGTAGTGCCCTTCGAGCGTAAAATGCAAATTCAGAGCAACAGCTAGGGCTGGAATGATCATCATGACCCCAGCTGCGGCTCCTACGCTTACCATCCATGCTGGAAGCGGCCCGCCGATTAGGCGGCTGGTACCTGACCACGCCCCAAAAAGAAGAATCGACCAAAAGGCGAGCAGGCTCAGGTGGTGGCTGTTCACAGAACGGCCGATTGATTTTGGGATCAGATAAAAAGCGGCAGCTAGACCCATTGGCACGAGCCAGAGGTTAAAAAAACCGGCAGCGTACCAAGCGGCGATGGGAGATTGAGCACTAGCTTGGATAGGATTCCAGACGAGAAGCTGGCTGGCCGTAGCGAAAAGCCATGGGAATGAGAAGAATCCCGCAACAAGGAACCATTGGGAAACGAAGAGCGGCCCGGACTGGCGCTGGAAGAAAGTCACAATGGCCCAGGTGGCAATCAGCGCGAAGGAGAGAAGCAAGATGTGAGTGGAGTAGGCAGGGAAGTTTAAGAGAGGAATCGAAGTGCTATCACCAATGAGGAGACCGGAGACACCGACAAAAACGCCGAGGTTCCAGATAATTCCAGAAGCTATTAGCAATTTATGGTGAGCGAGGGGGACCCGGCAAAGGCGGGTTGTGAGCCAGAGTCCAATCCCGATGGCCGCTGGAGTCGCCCATCCGTAGGCAAGGGCATTGACGGAAACAATACTTGTGCGGCCGTAGGTGAGGAAACTGAGACCATCCAGAAAGAATGGCCAGACAAGCTTGATGGAGCTGGTGAGTTCAAAGATCGAGCCTAGGAGTAACCAAAGAATGGAGGTGCCGAAAAAAAGAATTACCGGGCTAGCCACCGAGGAGTCGATGGCCGAGCGTTCGGCGCTGCTGAGAGTGTCCGTCTGGCTGGACTGGTCGTTGCTCATTGATTGGCTGGTTTTTTGGATTTAATCGGCTTGTCTTGACCGGATTCGACGGGGGCGGCAAGCACATTGGACGACGTCTGACTTAACGCAACAGGTTCGGTTGGCAGGGAATCAGCTGAATCCATGGCTGAAGCTGCTGCAGACGTGGTTGCGGATAGGGGTTGCCCTGCAGAGTCAAGAATGGGGTAGGCTGGAGCAGGCTTTTTAGAATTGAGGTCCGAAATAACGAGTTTCATTGCTTCGGCAATCGGAATTTGCACGGAACCCTTTGCTTGATCAACCCAGGCGTAAGTATTCAGTTTTGGTTCATTCTCAGCTTGGAGGTCCGCAAGATTTTTCACGCGTTCAACATCCCGAGCAGGGTCTTCAGGGTTAAGAGAGGACTCCGTTTTTCCGAGGAAGATGGAATTGAAGACGGCGAAGAGGATGAGGCCGATCATTCCGGCGACAAAAATCCAGAAGACAGGTTTTTTCTGTCCAGCAGGTTCTTCGTGGTGGGTGTTGGCGGGTTGCATCAGTTTTTGAGAGCGATGGAATTTTTGAGGCGCGGGTCGCGAAGCGGCCAGAGCGGGGAATCACCAAGGCGTTTCAGGAAAAGCGCGGCAAGTGTGCAGCCTATGGCTGCGAGGCATGCAAAATCGAGCCAATTCGGTTGCACTCCTGCTTTGTGAAGTGCAGGAAGGACAACTACATAGATATCGAGAAGATGCATCGTCAGAATCCAGAGTGCCATTCCGCAGAGAAAGGCAGGATTTTTCTTACCCATGTTTGAGAGCAGCAGCAGAAATGGAACGAAGAAGTGTCCAACGACGAGTGCGGTGCTCAGGATTTGCCAGCTCTCGGTATTTCGGCGAAGGAAATAGATGGTTTCCTCTGGGATGTTAGCATACCAAATGAGCATGTATTGGCTGAAGCCGATGTATGCCCAGAAAATCGTGAATGCCAGCATGAGCTTGCCCATGATGTGGTAATGCTCGATGGTGATGACATTTTTGAAGTATCCCGCGTTGCGCAGGGCGGTGATGATGAGAACCAGCACGCACATGCTGCTCAAGGCGGTTCCTGCAAAAATGTAAACGCCCCACATGGTCGAGAACCAGTGGTAGTCTAGGCCCATGAGCCAATCGATCGCGGCGAAGGTGAGGCTCACGGCGAAGAGCGGGAGGCTTCCGAAGGTAATCTTGCGGTTCAGAAGAGTGTATTTTGCCGAACCAGAGGTGTCTTGTTTGATAGAATTCCTACGGAGCCAAAGGCTGGCCACGGTGAAAAAGACAAAGTAGAAGGCGGCACGAATCCAGAAGAATTCTTTGGTAAGGTAGGGCCACTTCTCGATCAGCAGGGGATCGTTGGCGTTTTCGGGTTTCATCCAATACCAGAGCGTCGGAGCTACAAAAATCAATGGAATGAATAAAATCCCCATCACGGCCAGAAGACTGGCAATGTTTTCCAACTGACGACGGACTACCACGCTCCATTCGGCGTCAACTGCGTGATGCACGAAAGTCCAGAAGAGTCCGCCCATGCAGATCGTCAGGAAGAATGTGAATGCAAAAAGGTAAGAAAAAGCGAATTGCTTCGTATTAGTAAAAGCGCCAATGGCTACTGCAGCGAATGCCACGACGGCTAGGGCAACGAGGCCGAGGAATCGACCACCAACGTGCTTGTAGTCAAAAGTATGGCTGCTGGGTTGTGATGGTTCGTGTCCGCTCATTTGGTCTGCGATTCTAATTTTGCCCGTTCTGTGGCTGGAACATCGTTGATCGCTGCGCCACCTTGGGATTTTTGGAGGGCACGGATGTAGGCGACGATGGCCCACCGATCTTGTACTTGAATGCGGTCGCCGTACCCCATCATAGTATTTTTACCGTAGGCAATGGTATTGAAAATTTCGCCATCTGCCATATCGCGAATTCGTTGTTGGTGAAGGTTGGCAATTCCGACGAGGCCGTATTTTCCAGCGATGCCATTTCCGGCTCCTGTGGCCCCGTGGCAAACTTTGCAGGAAATGGCGAAGCGTTCTTGGCCGCGGGCAATGACCTCGGGAGTGACTTCAAGTGGCATTCCAGTCCCCCATTGGGTGCCTATTTTCCCTGTACTCGAGTAAGAGACGCCCGAGGAGAAATGAATTTGTTTGTACGGGCTTTCGGATTCCCCAGTTGATCCAGCCAGTTTTTTGTGCTGGGGCATGGCATATCCGAGCGGAACGGTACCGGAGATCGGCTCGCGATTGCCACGTCCATCGGCGTAAAAGTTGCTCGGAACTTGAGCTTTTACCTTAGGCTGGCGGTCCATGTCCGGGAAAAACTCAAATGGTGGTTTCGTGGATTTTTGGCCTCGGAATCCTGCAACACTTACAATCAGAACGACGACCAAAACAAATGTATAAAAAAAGTATTTTAGCATGATCGTTTAATCGCCGTGGATGGTGGTAATGTGTGTGCCGCCGAGGGATTCCAAGAAATCGCTCACCGAGCGGGACGAGAATTGAGGATCCTTCGCCTCGATGGCGACAAAGAATTTGTCCTCTGTGACGAGTTTGAACCGATCCCAATTGAAAAGTTGATGGTTCAAACGGGGCAGACCGTTCATCAAGAGCATTCCAAAGACAGCAGTGAAGGCCGAGAGAAGAATGGTCAACTCAAACATGATCGGAAAGAAAGCCGGAACGGTGAAAAGATTCGTGGGTTTTCCGGCGACGATAAGCGGGTAGAGGAACGACGAAGTGCCGAATTCTAGGGTCACAGCGGTGAGAAAGCCGGTGAGTCCGCCGAGGAAGACAACTTTTCCAAGGATCGAGCGTTTCATGCCCATGGCCTCATCCATGCCGTGAATCGGGAATGGGGAAAAGACGTCCCATTTTTGAAATCCGGCGTCGCGGATTTTCTGGGCTGCGTGATAGAGATCGCGAGCGCACTGGAATTCGGCTGCGATGCCGTAAACTGGAGCGGATGTGTTGCCGACTGCGTTCATTAGTGATGGGCCTCTCCGTGATGCGGATCTGCTTCTGGCAGAACCGCTTTAACTTCAAACATACAGATCATTGGAAGGAAACGGATGAAGAGCAGGAATAAAGTGCCGAATAGGCCAAAGGTTCCGATGAATGTGCAGATATCAACCCAAGTCGGATGGAACATTCCCCAAGCGGATGGCGTGAAGTCGCGAGTTAAAGTGGTGGCGATGATGACGAAGCGTTCGAACCACATGCCCATATTCGGGAATTGAACAATGATCCAGACCCACACGAGGTGCGTGCGGAAGAATTTGAACCAGAAGAACTGCGGCGAGACCACGTTGCAGAACATCATGGACCAATAAGCCCACCAGTAGGGACCGAAGGCACGATACCAGAAAGCGGCACGTTCGTAAGGATTTGCGCTATACCAAGCGATGAAAAGCTCCATGAGGTAGGCGTAGCCCACGATCGAACCGGTGAGCAGGATGATTTTACACATCTTGTCCACATGGTTCACGGTGACAAGGTCATGGAGCGGTTTGTAAATCGCGCAGGCGGGAATCATGATGGTCAGCACCATGGCAAATCCACCGAAGATAGCTCCTGCCACGAAGTAAGGCGGAAAAATCGTTGTGTGCCAACCGGGAACCACGGAAGTCGCGAAGTCGAAAGACACGACCGAGTGCACGGAGAGAACGAGAGGGGTCGACAGGCCTGCGAGGATGAGGTAAGCCATTTCGTAGTGGCGCCACTGGCGGTTACCCCCGCGCCATCCGAGGGCGAGGACGCCGTAGATGAATTTGCGAATTTTTGTCGTGCAGCGGTCACGCAAGGTTGCAAGGTCGGGAATGAGGCCGGTGTACCAGAAGAGGACGGAAACAGTGAAATAAGTGGATACGGCAAACACGTCCCATAAGAGCGGTGAGCGGAAGTTTTGCCAAATCGCATTGGCATTTGGCACTGGAGCCAGCCACCAAGCCATCCAGACGCGGCCAACGTGAAGAGCAGGATAGATACCGGCGCAAACCACGGCGAAGAGGGTCATAGCCTCGGCGGCGCGGTTGATCGAGGTGCGCCACTTTTGACGGGTCAGGAAGAGGATGGCTGAGATGAGGGTACCAGCGTGGCCGATACCGATCCAGAACACGAAGTTTGTGATATCCCACGCCCAGCCGACGGGGTGGTTATTTCCCCAAACACCTACACCTGTAGAAATAAGATAGGCGAGGAGTGCCAAGCAAAGGAGCGTAAGCGGAATGGTGAATGCCATGGAGACATACCACCAAGTAGGTGTTTTTCCTTCGACGATCGAGCTGATGTAAGAACTGATCCAGCCCATCGTGCGCTGGTTGAGCACGAGCGGTGGACGGACAAGCTGTTTGTCCTCGGCCGTGGGCGGCTCGTTGTGTTCGGCTGTAGCTGTCGGGTTAGACATTGGTCAGGAATCTGTTAGTGGCCTGCGGGCGCGTGGGTTTCGCCGTGTGGCGGTTGGGCATTGTGCGAATCGTGACCTGCACCGTGGGCATCTCCATGGTGACCGGAACCGTTAGCCATTCCGACCTGATTGGCCCCAGGCATTTTGGGATTTGGGTTTTTGATACGGGCCAAGTAAAGAACGCGTGGCGTGACATTGAGATATTTAAGCATCTCATAGCGGCGCGGGCTTTTGCGCATTTTTGAAACTTCGCTCTTTGGATTGGCGATGTCGCCAAAAACGATCGAGTCGTTGGGGCAGGCTTGTTGGCAAGCGACTTTGAACGAGGCGATGGGCGTATCGCTGGCTGGAGTCGGACCTGCTTCCACGAGGCGGGAGATTTTGGATTCCTCGATGCGTTGAATGCAGAAGGTGCATTTTTCCATGACGCCACGCATGCGGACTGTGACATTCGGATTCTTGGCCATCTTGAGGCTATCGGCCATACCTTTTTTGGCGAGCGGGCCCCAGTAAAGTTGATCGATCGGACGCTGGTTGTAATCGAAATAATTGAACCGGCGCACTTTCCACGGGCAGTTGTTCGCGCAGTAGCGAGTTCCGATGCAGCGGTTATAAGCCATCAGGTTGAGACCGTCCTCGCTGTGGACGGTAGCGTTCACGGGGCAAACTGTTTCGCAAGGTGCATTTTCGCAGTGCTGGCACATGATAGCTTGCGAAAGCATTTCGGGGTCCTCGGCATCGCCTGCAAAGTAGCGGTCGAGTCGAATCCAAGCCATATCGCGGTTTTTGCGCACTTGGTCTTTTCCGACGACAGGCACGTTATTCTCAGCTTGGCAGGCAACTGCGCAGGCGTTGCAACCGGTGCAGGTATTGAGGTCCACCGTCATTCCCCACTGTTCCTTCGAGGTCAGTTCAGGATGGGTGTAGAGCGAAATGTTCGGCGGAGTGTGACTGTCCATGCCCATCTTTTGGGCGAAAGCGTTGTCTTTATCGTAGCGCTCGAGAGTTCCCTCACGAACGAGGTCACGGCCTTCCATGCTGCGGTGCTCTTGGGTTTGAGCCATCGGGTAGTTGCGATTTGTGACTTTGAGCGTGACAGCGCTCAGGAAGAACATGGACTCGGAATAACGAAGCGGATAAGCATCAAATCCAACATTTTCCATGAGAGCCGAAACGCCTTTGCGTCCGTAGCCGAGAGCGATCGAGAGCGAGTCGTCGGCGTGGCCGGGGGCGACGATTGCAGCAGCTTCGATGGTTTTTTTCCCATCAGAAATTTCCACGATATCGGCGACAAGGTCGTAGTTGACATCGTTGCCCATCTTCTCGGCAACGTCGCCGAGGACATCGAAATTATTTGCCTTGATGCCAAGCTTTTTTGCGGTAGCTGGACTCACCATGACGGCGTTGTCCCAAGTGACTTTGGTCACAAAGTCGGGTGTTTCAACGAGCCAAGAATTATTGGCATAGCGTCCATCGTCCACGCTGGAGCTTTGGAGAAACACGAGTTCCAAGGCATCGGAATTCGCGGGTTGGGCTTGTTTGGCCAAGGTACCTGCGGATGCAGCATTGAAGGAAACTTTAGCGGGAACGAAGGCTGAATTCGGGAGGAATCCATCACGCAAAAACGCGTTCCATGATTCATCGCTGGAATCCTTGGCAATTTTATTGAAAGTGGCTCGAACCAAGGCAGGGCCCTCGGGTGTGGGGGCTCCGGCGAGCTTGTTCAGGAGTTCTAATTCAGAAGCGCCATTCCACAAGGGGAGGATCATCGGCTGGACCGATGTGTACGTCCCATCGAAAGTGCGCACGTCGCTCCAGGTTTCCAAGAAATGGGCGGCAGGCACATGCCAGCGAGTGGCTTTAGCGGTTTCATCCTCAAAGAGACCGAGATGAACCGTGTCGGGGACTTTTGCTAACAGAGCAGGGAAATCCAAGTTGGCCGGAGCGTTCTGCACGGGATTAACGCCCAGAAGGATGAGAGTTTTGACGCTGCCTTTATTGATGGATGCGGCGAGGTCTTCGATCGAAGCGGCATCAATGGTATCGGTTATAACCAATTTCAAAGTGGTTCCGATATTGCCGAGCGCGTTATTGATCGCATTGACGAGCACCTGAAGAGGAGCTGGAGTGAGCGGGCCCGAGATAACGAGAGAGCGGCCTGCGTGCGCTGCCAGATCGGCGGCACACTCTTGAATCCAATTGGCAGCGAGGCTGGTTTTTGACTCGGGGAATGCCTTGGCGACTGCGGCGAGGCTTGGGTCTTTTGTTTTTTCAGCAAGAGCAAGTGCGAGTTGGCGGGTGAATTCACCGAGTTCGGAAGCCTTGCAGCGAAGGCGATGATCGGCCATGCCGCCGGTAACCGTGTAATGGTTTTCGACAGAGTAGAGGCGGTTCATCGAAGATCCGTCCTGATCTGGATTGCGTCGGGCAGCAAAGCCTTGAGCAAAGCCAATGCCGGTCTCTATGGGGTTTAGAAAATCGCTGCCGATCGCGAGAACTACGTCCACGAGCTTGAAATCCGGAATGAGTCGCGTGTTGGTGCCAAAAGAAGCATTATTGGCTTCGGTGGTGGCTGAAGCAGCAAGAGGATCGTATTCTGCCCAGAGGAGCTTCGGGAATTTTGCTTCGAGCAGGCCGCGCAAACGGCTACGCGTTGGAGAGTTGTTTGCCTCGGCCAAGATCGCGAGCCCGTCCCCCTTACCACTGGCGAGAGAGAGAACGAAGGCATCGAATGCGGCAGCGTCGGAGGGCGCGCCTTTTTCCGTGATCTGCTTTGAGCGGTGTGGATCGTAGAGGTTGAGAATTTCAGCCTGCGCGAAACTGTCCGTTCCCCCATTGCTGAAGGGGTGGAGGGTATTGCCTTCGAGCTTGGTGGGACGTCCATCGCTTGTCGTCACGATGAGCGGGACCGCGCCATATCGGGCAGGCATCGAAGTCGCGTAGAAAAGAAACTTGCCTGGAATGGCGTATTCAACACCTTTGGTGAATGGAACAAGGTAGGACTCTGGGCGACGGCAACCTACAAGCCCTACTCCGGCGAGGGCGATGGAAGCCCCCATGAGCTTCATGAAGTCGCGCTTGGAAAGGCCTCCATCCTCATAGATACCTGCTCCGCGCGGAAACTCCGCCCGCAGGTGTTTCAAAAATTCGGGGTCGTTCTCGCGCTCGCGGAGACTGCGCCAGATGCGCGGGTTAGTCTCTGGGGCTGGGTGGTTCAGATTTTTCTTCATCGGTGGCAACCTCCGCAAGTGACGGGCGGGTTCACTTCCCACTCCTCTTTAAACTTCAGGCCGATCTCGCGCTGGGTGGTATCCGCTGGCGGCTTCCAAGCCATGTTGTAGATTTCCGAGGGTGGACGGAGGTGATTTTCCGGAGCGCGGTGGCAATCGAGACACCAAGACATGCTCTGCGGCTCGTGCTGGTAAACGACCTTCATTTCATTGATCGCTCCATGGCAACTATAGCAGCTCACGCCTCGGTTCACGTGCACGGCGTGGTTGAAATAAGTGTAGTCGGGCACTTGGTGAATGCGAACCCAGTTGACCGGTTCGCCCGTTTTCCAACTCTCGCGCACGGCGGTGAGTTTAGGACTATTGGCCTTGATTTGAGTGTGGCAGGCCATACAGGTCTGAGTTGTCGGCACGTTGGAGTGCGAGGCCACCTCGACGAAGCTGTGGCAGTATCGGCAATCCATGCCGAGTTGCTGGACGTGGATGACATGGGAGAAAGGAACCGGTTGGTTCGGCTCATAGCCAACGCGGGTGTACTTCGGGGTGAAGTAATAAGTAAGACCACCGGCCATCGTCGTGACCAGCACGCCGGCGCAAATGACTAGCTTCAGGGGAAGCCAGTTTGTCCATTTTGGAAAAAGATTCGCCATTGATCAGAGCGTCATAATTGAAAGTTTTGATTCAGTGTTTTCAGATTTGCATCCCCATTTTGTAAGAAGCCCAGTTTGGAGGCTAGGGCGATTGATGTTTACGAGGTGACTACTGTTCGAGATACATGTTTTTATAGGCGTCTTATGTCTCCAAATTCCAACCAACCTGTCAATAAATTCGGCGATTTTTCTTTTGCTTGGCGCGCGTGGCTCATTGCCGTTTTTTTTCTTGCAGTGGCTCCAATCGCTCCCGCTCAAACGGCGGCGCAGCCAGAATTGGAATCAGTAAACCTCTCCATCGGGAGCAAAACTATCCGCGCGGAAATCGCCGATGAAGAGCACGAGAGAGCGGCGGGGCTGATGTTCCGAAAGGCTCTCGCACCGGATGCCGGCATGCTTTTCATTATGCCTCAGACCGGCCCGGTTGCCTTCTGGATGCGGAATACCGAGCTGCCGCTCACCATCGCCTACATTGCTCCCAACGGCGCGATCATGGAGATTCACGATCTCGAACCGTTTAGCGAACGTCCCGTGCCGAGCCGGTTCCCTCAAATTGCGTTAGCCCTTGAGATGCCACGCGGGTGGTTTACGAAAAACAACATCTGGCCGGGCGAACGCCTACAAGGTTTGCCTGGGGCTGGAGACAAATAAATCAAAGGGCCGAAGGTTGGCCGTCTAAGATTTCGTCAAAACGATTGGTCGAATTGGCGTAGAATGGGTAACGGCCCTCTGGAGCGGTCGAGGGCTTGTATCTCCACTGTTTGTAGCTCCAAAGCCAGAGTTCGGGATTTTTGATGATCATGGGCTCCATGATATCCCAACAAGCTTGAGCGATTTGCTGGTGCGTGGCGCCATCTGGCAACGCAAGCGGGGGATGGTAAACCAGTCGGAAGCGGCCGTTAGGCTCTGGGAAAATTTGGCTTGGGACGAGGCCTGCGCCGCCGCGCTCGGCGAGGATACCAGCTATGGGGCTCATGGATGTCCAGAGTCCGAAGCAGCGCACGGGGACAGCGCCATGTTTCGGATTGATACTCAGATCGGCGGCAGCGCCGACCTTTCCCCCTGCACGCAGGAGCTTGATCATCCGAATGAGGGCGCGCGAGGGAGGAATGATCGTGTGGCCGCCCCTGGCCCGGAGTCGGTCGAATATGGGACCGAGGAGAGGATTTTTAAATGTCTGCGTGATGACTAGGCCAGGGGTCACTGCGAAGGAACTTGCAAGGCTGATCCACTCAAAGTTCGAGAAATGCGTGAGGAAATAAACGCCGGGCGTGCTTTTGCTGCGATGGATTGGGTGGTTATCGAGACCATCGATGCGGATGTAGTTTTGATAATTTTCCGGAGTCAGATTTGGTGACCAGAAGAGGCAGAGCATGGTTCGCGCGAAATTCTGAAACGACTTGCGGGCGATGCGGGCTCGCTCTGCCGGGGTGTAGGTGGATCCGAATGCCACCCGCAAATTATCCATCGCCACCGCTCGGGAGCGGGAGTCCAAGTGAAAAAAGGCAAACCCGAGGATGTTGGCCAGCGGCTGAAGCGCAGTGTAGGGCAGGTGTGGAAGAAAGGCTTCAACGAGCTGGAGGCCTATCAACTCGAGTTGGTATCGCAGGCGCTTGAAGCTGGAGACGGCTCGCTGGGCCGGTTCGGGTGAAGGATTTTCTGCGCTCACGATGCTTGGAGAAAAAATTCTACCTGCGCGAGGTCTCGCGGGAAGGTGATCTTGAAATTGGGTTCCTCATGAAGAACAGGAATGGGATGGATACCATTGGCAATGAGTGCGGAGACTTCATCCGTCGCTCCCGCGTGGTGTGCCTCCAGAGCGGCCAAGAGAAGATCGTAGCGCGAGGCCTGCGGAGTTTCCATAGCAAGGAGGTTGACGCGGGGAATCGTTTCCACAAGAGCGCCGGTTGCATCGGCCCGATGAAGCGAGTCGGTGGCAAGATGGGCCGCTGAAGCCGCGCCGTGGCTTGCAGCGGCAAGGAGGATTTTCTCGATGAGAGCCGAAGTCACCAGTGGGCGGGCGGCGTCATGCACGGCGACAAGATTCGGCGGATTCGTGGCGAGGGCTTGGAGGCCACGCAGCACCGAGACACTGCGCTCGGCTCCTCCCGCGACGATGTCGCGAAACTTGGGGAACGCGGCCGCGCGTTCGGTGAATTCCGCCATGCGAGTCGTGGCGCAAACGAGCACGGCGTGGTCGATGCCAGGGCAATCTTCGATGGCGCGGAGCGACCATTCCAAAACCGGCTTCCCACAAAGTGGAGCCATGAGCTTGTCAAAGCCCATGCGAACACTCGAACCGGCGGCAACAAGGATGGCGGCATTCATGTTTTCAAAAAGGATCAATGTAAGGGTAGCGTTGGTTAAACCCGAATCCAGCAGAATTAACTGCAGAGGCAACAGAGAGCTTAGAGAATGAGTTATTTACAACTCTACAAGCATTCTTTTTGTATATGACCTCCAACATTCCCACGATCCTCCTGCAGGTCCTGATAGTCCTGCCTCGTCCTGCCGGAGTTGCCTTTACATAGGCGGACCATCCTGTCTAAAAATCAAAAGCCGTTTGTTCAGACGCGTCCATTTTTTTGATTTTTGGGGATATCTTTTGCTTGAGAGGGAGAGGAGGAGGGGCTTGTTTTTTGAGAGGCTTCTTTGCAGGTCGCTGCTTTTCAGACTGGCGCTTCCACACCTCGATTTCAGCACTAAGAGTTGCCAGGTAACTTCTGGCTTCCTTGATGCGCCGTTCAACAGATCGACGGATTTTTAACCCAGTCCCTTCACGGTCTTTCGCATGCCAGAAAATCCAAGCTTGAGTTTTCTGGATTTCACCGAGACGTGATTTAAGGCTTGAAGCCGTACGCTTCATTTTATTTGCGACCTTCCGGATGTGAAAGATCGTGGATCGCGATGCGGTTCCATTTTCATGAAGGTCTGTGATGGCAAGGAGGACTTCAAGCTGCTCGAGATCGCACGCTCCATAAGCACGCTGCAATTCATGCCAAAGCGTGCGGGCTTGGGAATGAGAGCCGAATTTTGACGCATCCGGATGCAAGCGGCGCACGAGAGTCCTGTAGATTTCCTTAATTTGCGTTGGGATGTCAGTGGATTTTTTTTTGGTTATTTTTTTGATCGAATCAGCTTTTTTACGCCATGTACGGTACTCCTCAAAGAGTCGGCCATATTGGTATTCGCTGAGGGCGTCCGGCTCGAGCCCGGTTGACAAGCGCACGTAGATTCGAAATGCCTGTTCCTCTTCACTAAATTGGGCTTCTCGCTCGTATTGAGCTTGGCTTTCGGCTTCTGTCTGCGCGGAAGCATCTGAGCGGTCGGTGTCATTTTCTTGCTGAGCAGCTTTCGCCACTTCACGCTGCGCCTCGGCTTTTTTAAAAATTTTGTAAGGGTCTGCGTGTTTGAAAAAAGCTTCCGCCTCAGCAAAGTCAATGTCGTTTTGCAGTTCCGAGATTTTATACTCCAGTTGACGTTCCTCCTCGAGCAGTAACCCCAAATTTTGAGACTCCCAACGCTCGTAATTCGGCTGAATCGTGCGATCGAACTCGTTTAAAGCAGCGTGGAGTCTATCGACTTCACGAAGCAGTTCCTGAGCCTCCTGACCGGCTGCCTCCCGAAGCGGATGCTGATCCACGAGCACCATGGTTCGTTCGTGCAAATTCCTAGGCTGAGATGAATCCAAGCCTGATCGAGCTTTTTTACGACGTTTAATCATGACTTGTGAAAGAGCCTCATGCTCGGAGGAGAATAGCGCGCTGAATGTGGCGTTAAAGAAAAAGACCGCTGCGAATTCACATCACAGCGGTCTTTGGAGTTGAGTATATTTTTTGCTTACCGGACCTGAACCATGGCCACGTGTTCCTCGTCGGAGCACGGGGCATTCAGTGGGACGTCGGTGGGTTTGGAAGCATCGCCTACAATGCTGTTTTGGAGCATATAGGCTTCCACTTCCTCACCGCTGATATCGGCGAGCATTTTGCCGTCTATGAGGACGCAGGGGGAGAGCGGTTGGCCGCTCAGTTGCTCCATCTCAAAGCGATAGTTCGAGTTTTGAATGATGTCCTTCTCGGTGTAGGAGAGGTCATATTTTTCAAAAACCGCGCGTACGCCACGGCTCCAACCACAATGGGTTTTTAGGTAAGCTGTGATTTCGGGTTTGTTCATCTTATGTGATACGACTCCAGTGAGCGCAGCGGATTAATTTTTTGGTTCACCGGGACGGTATTCGTCTTCTGCGAACTGGAAAGCTTGGTCGAGTCCGACCATATCTTCGCCTGGGCGCAGGGTGTCAAGCGTTTCAGCTTCCTTGCGGAGAGCTTCCTCGCTGTAATTGGCGGCCTTGACCGAAAGGCCAATACGGCGCTCGGCTTTATCCACCTTAATGACGCGGGCTTCGACTTCTTGGCCGACCTTGAGGACGTCCTTGACTTTCTCGACACGGTCTTCGCTGATCTGCGAGATGTGCACGAGGCCGTCGATGTCGTCTTGGAGTTGGACAAAGGCGCCAAAGTTGGTGAGTTTTGAGATCGTACCCTTGACCAGATCGCCGATACGGAAGCGGCCATCGATTTCTTTCCAAGGATCGGTGTCGATTTGTTTAACTCCCAAGCTGATGCGCTGATTGGTCTTGTCGATGTCGAGCACCACGGCTTCGAGATCGTCACCTTTTTTGAGCATTTCACTCGGGTGGTTGATCTTGCGTGTCCAAGAGAGATCGGACACGTGGATCATGCCGTCGATGCCTTCCTCAAGTTCCACGAATGCGCCGTAGGCGGTCATATTGCGAACTTTGCCCTTGACCTGTTTGCCGATCATGTAGCGAAGCTCGATCTCGTCCCAAGGATTTGGTTCGAGCTGGCGGACGCCGAGAGAGATTTTCTGCTCATCTTTGTTGACGCCAAGTACGAGGGCTTCGACTTCCTGACCGAGGGTGAGGACATCTGACGGACGAGCGATACGCTTGGTCCAAGAGAGTTCCGACACATGGATGAGACCTTCGACGCCGTCTTCGATCTGCACGAAGGCGCCGTATGGCATGAGGTTTGTGACCTTGCCTGAGACTTTTTGGCCAACTGGGAAGCGTTCTTCGATCTTATCCCATGGGTTTGACTGCAGCTGCTTAAGACCAAGTGAGACGCGCTCCTTGTCCTTGTTGATATCGAGGACTTGAACAGAGAGTTGCTGGCCGACCTTGATGAGTTCGGATGGATGGTTCAAGCGAGCCCACGACATGTCGGTGACATGAAGAAGTCCGTCAATGCCATCGAGGTCGATGAATGCTCCAAAGTCGGTGATATTTTTGACCGTGCCGACGATTGTATCGCCGATATTGACTCCGCCGAGGAAGGCTTGGCGTTTTTCGGAGCGTTCCTGCTCGATGATTTCGCGGCGGCTGAGAACGACGTTTTTGCGATCTTCGTTGATTTTGACGATCTTGAAGTCGTAGGTATTGCCAACGAATTGTTGAAGATCCTTCGGGGGCACGATGTCGATCTGCGATGCGGGGAGAAATGCCTCCACGCCCACATTGACGGTGAGACCGCCTTTGACGGCGCTGCGAACTTTACCTTTGATGAGTCCGTCACCTTTAAAAACTCCGACAATTTTTTCCCAATTCTGGCGTTGAGCGGCTTTCTCTTTTGAGAGAACGACCATGCCCTCGTCGTTTTCGAGGCGCTCGAGGAGGACTTCGACTTCGTCGCCGAGTTCGACGGATTCAGGTTCGTCAAATTCCGAGGCCGGGATCACGCCCTCGCTTTTGTATCCGATATCCACGAGGAATTCCCGTGGTCTGATCTCAAGGATGTGACCCTTGACGATGCTTCCTTCACGATAGTTTTTGATCGAGCTAGCGATCAATTCTTGAAATGCTGACATATGGTTGATGGTTCCTTGTTTTTGTTCGCCACCGGCCTCAAACAGGAAAGTGAGGGCGGCTTGCGGCCACGTCGACCGCGCGCGAGGTTTGACCGGATGAATCCGGACTACATTTTCCGGCATGCTTTGATTCCCGCCGGATAGGAAAATTTTTGGAAGATGGGATCAATCTTTTTCGACTAGGCTTTTTCGACTAGGCTTTTTCGACTTGCCAGTATTCGAGATCCACGAGGGTATCGCGGCCGAAGATGCTCACAGAAACACGGAGTTTGCCGCGCTCGGGATCGATTTCTTCAACGAGACCGTTTTGATTTTGGAACGGGCCATCGGCTACTTTGACCTTATCACCGACTTCGAAATGGATTTTCGGTTTCACCGTGTCTTCACGGTCGCGGATTTGCGCGAGAAGACCTTCCACTTCCTTCGGACGCATGGGAATCGGGCGGTCCTTTGTGCCAGCAAAGCCAAGAACGCCTGCGGTGTCTTTGATGAAATACCACGTCTTCTCGACGAGTTGGTTGTTTTCATCGAGGAGGTGCATGTTGATAATCAGATAACCCGGAAAAAACTTGCGAGTCGTCTCGGTCTTTTTGCCTCGCTTAATTTCCTGCACGCGCTCGGTTGGGATGAGGACCTCAAAAATGAGTTCGGACATTTCATCGGTGATGATTCGGCGGTCGATATTGTCTTTCACTTTCTGCTCCTGTCCGGAGAGGACGTGCACGACAAACCATTGATCTTTCGGGGCTAATGCCATTTTGTAAATTCCGTTCGGAGGAGATTAGGGATTGGTTAAAAAACCAACCACGTTGATGAGAATGAAGTCGAAGAATGCGATGTAGCCACCAAGCAATACCATGGCCACGAAAACGACGATTGTTGAGTCGGTGAGTTCTTTATATCGGCGGAATCCTTTTTCACTGGGATCCCATGGCCACTGGGCCTTGCCGAGTTCCACCCTGACTTCGGAGGTGAACTTGCGGATTTTTGAAAACATCGGGTTTGTGTTGTTAAGAAGGAGCCACAGGCCAGGAGGGACTTGAACCCCCAACCGACGGTTTTGGAGACCGTTGCTCTACCAATTGAGCTACTGACCTTCGGAATTTGACTCCGGCCCGTTTGTGAAGCGGGCGTTTGTGGTTAGGCGATGATATCACCAACGCGTCCGGCACCTACGGTGCGGCCGCCTTCGCGGATAGCAAAGCGGATGGTTTTTTCCATTGCGATTGGAGTGATGAGCTCGACTTCCACGGAAACGTTATCACCGGGCATGACCATTTCAACTCCTTCTGGCAATTTGACTGTTCCGGTCACGTCGGTCGTACGGAAATAGAATTGCGGGCGGTAGTTGGTGAAGAACGGCGTGTGGCGACCACCTTCGTCTTTGCTGAGGACATAGACCTCGGCTTTGAACTTGGTGTGTGGCTTGATCGAACCGGGCTTGGCGATGACTTGGCCGCGCTCGATTTCCTCTTTCTTAGTGCCACGGAGAAGCACACCGACGTTGTCGCCGGCTTCGGCGGTGTCGAGGAGCTTGCGGAACATTTCGATGTCGGTGACGGTTGTCTTTTTCGTGTCGCGAAGACCAACGATTTCGACTTCCTCCATTTTCTTAAGGATACCACGTTCTACACGGCCGGTGGCTACGGTGCCACGACCTTCAATGTTGAACACATCTTCCACGGGCATGAGGAAAGGAAGATCCTTCAGACGCTCGGGCTGTGGGATGTATTCATCCACGGCTGCCATAAGGGCGTGGATTTCTTTTTCGTATTCGGCGTCGCCTTCGAGGGCTTTGAGAGCACTGCCTTTGATGATTGGAATTGTGTCGCCTGGAAACTCGTATTTGCTGAGGAGTTCGCGGACTTCCATTTCAACGAGCTCAAGGAGATCTTTGTCGTCAACCATGTCGACCTTGTTCATGAAAACAACGACCGAAGGCACTCCGACTTGGCGGGCGAGAAGGATGTGCTCACGGGTCTGAGGCATTGGGCCGTCAGCAGCGCTAACAACGAGAATCGCACCGTCCATCTGGGCGGCACCGGTGATCATATTTTTGACGTAGTCGGCGTGGCCGGGGCAGTCGACGTGCGCGTAGTGACGGTTTGCGGTCTCGTATTCAACGTGCGCTGTGTTGATCGTGATGCCGCGTTCTTTCTCTTCGGG
>VFJO01000216.1 GCA_009886045.1 Verrucomicrobiota bacterium | reverse complement strand
TCTGCGCGCTTCTCGAAGGCGATTTCACCCGCGCTCTCTACCTCAATCCCCTCTCGATTGCTGCCCTGTCTTTAGCCTTGATTGCCGCCATACTTTGCATGGCAGAAATTCTCCTCGGACAAGCACTCGCCGATTGGCCTCGCATCTGGAAGAGCACCCGCAAAATCGCGCCCATCATTCTTTTGTTCATCGCCTTCTACTGGGTTGCGCAGGTGCACTCCGCTCTGCAGGTGCCAAAACTTGAGTTACTCGACCTAAACAAACCAATTGCCGCTTGCTTTCGTGGTTGGGTTGAGACTCAACAACCATGAAGTTCAAAACCTGTAAGATTTCCATTCGAGTGATGGCCAGCTTTTGCTATCGTCGGGCGATGAATTTTAATTGTCTGCTTGCCGCACTGCTTTTTTCCGCGAGCGTCATGGCTCGCGAGACGATGATCGACAATACGGGCGTGGTAGAAAATCCCAAGCCCACTTGGGAAACCCAACACAAAGCCCGCACGTTTTCGCTTCTCGTTCCCGCGCCTCGCGGCCAAATCACCGATCGTAATGGCCAACCGCTCGCTCAAAGCCGGGTAAGCTATAATCTGGCAATCAACTTCCCCACCCCATTGGACTGGCCAGACTCAAAAATCCTGTCCTTTGCACGCCAGCAGGCCGCTCTGGCCACTACACTGATCAATCGCGACATCAAGCTCTCGGATTCAGCTGTGCTGAACCACTATAAAAATCGAGGTGTTCTCCCGCTTGATATCGCAACCGACCTCTTGCCTCGCGAGCTCACCGGCGTGCAACGCAACATGCCTCCCAGCCAAGTTCTTCGCCAGACCTATGTGCGATTTTATGCGAACGGCCCACTAGCTGCCCACATCATTGGCTACACAGGGTTGGAAGCACCTCTGTCCATCCGTCCCATCGAAAACAATGATCTCATTTTTTCAGAAAGTGAGGGGCGCGAAGGGCTCGAGCAGGTCTTCGACCGTGAGCTCCGCGGTCAACCTGGGCTTTTGCAGATTACATTCGGAGCCGATGGTAAAAAAGTCTCCGAACGCGTCGCCCGCCAACCGGTACCCGGTTACAACGTAATCACTACCCTGGACCTCACACTGCAACAGGAAGCAGAAAAAGTGCTCGCTAAAAACTCGAGCCGCGGAGCTGTTGTAGTCCTCGATCCCAACAATGGGGAGATTCTAGCGATGGCTTCCTATCCATCCTTTAACCCAAATGATTTTGTTCCGACCGTGAAACGTGATGTCTTTGCCCGATATTCCAACGATCCAGCCGACCCGCTCGTTCCACGCGCATACCGCTCCGCCTACCCGCCTGGATCCACGTTCAAAACGTTCGTGGGTTTTGCCGGACTCGAGAGTGGACGCATCAGTGCAAAAGAAACTTTCCCTTGTCCAACGTCATTCACCGTCGGAGATCACACGTTCCGAAACTGGAAAAAGGTCGATGCCGGACGATTAAATTTCAAACAAGCCCTCACCCAATCCTGCAACACTTGGTTCTATCAAGCAGGACTCAAAATGGGCGCCACACCGATTATCGATTATGCCAAACGTATCGGCCTCGGCCGCCGCACAGGCATCCCGTTGCGCTCGGAGTCTGCCGGCAACATCCCAGACGACGAGTACATGCTCCGCGTTCACAAACGCAGACTCAAGGGCGGCGACGTTGCAAATCTGTCCATTGGCCAAGGCGACATTCTCATCAGCCCGCTTCAAATGGCCCAGGCTATGAGCGTAATTGGCAACGGCGGCTCTTTGCATCAGACGCGTTTGGTTCTCCAAGTGCAATCCATCGATAACAAAGTCATCGCAGCCTATCCGGATCGGATTCGCGAAGAAATCACCGTCTCACCAGACGTGCGAGATGAACTCCGGCGTGCCCTTGTGGCTGTCACCAGCGATGCCATGGGAACCGCCCACCAAGCCGCTGTGAAAGGTATCGAAGTAGCCGGGAAAACTGGAACAGCCCAGTGGGGACCAACAGACCGCCAGCGCATTGCAGCATGGTTTGCGGGCTTTTTACCCGCGGATGCTCCCAAGTATTCCTTTGCTGCGCTCTACGAGGGAGAGCCTGGAGTGAAGACTGGAGGCGGCTCTCACGCTGCTCCAATCATCGGAAAAATTTTCAAAGAATTTTATAGAAAGCCAGCCGACAGCAAGGCTTCCACCCCAGCCCCACAGTCCTCATCGTCTCCAGAGGCTGAACCAAGCAGCTCGCCCATCGTTCCTGTCGACGAATCGAACTAAAAAAGAATTTAATCCAAATCACCCGCCTAGCTTGACAGGAAGGCCGTCATTTGTTGCTCTTGACGGGTCAGGCCTTTCCAAACCCAACTCCAACACCCATACACAACCATGAATAAAGTTGAACTCACCGTAGCAATCCAAAAAACCCTTGGTTCCAGCAAAGCAGATGCAGAGCGCGCTTTGAACGCAGTGATTGACGGCATCAAACTTGGCGTCAAAAAAACGAAAACCGTTCAGCTCATCGGCTTCGGAACTTTTAAAATCAGCAATCGCAAAGCCCGCACTGGAGTGAATCCAAAGACTGGTGCAAAAATCAAGATCAAGGCTTCCAAGTCGGTTCGCTTTGTTCCTGGAAAAGCTTTCAAAGCATCGATCTAATTTTTCCTGCTTCAGGAAAGACCCGTTCAGCCACTAGC
Organism: Verrucomicrobiota bacterium; assembly: GCA_009886045.1. GTDB lineage: Bacteria > Verrucomicrobiota > Verrucomicrobiia > Chthoniobacterales > Terrimicrobiaceae > UBA967. The sequence goes on along the minus strand of VFJO01000216.1, from coordinate 20,231 downwards.
TGAACGGGTCTTTTCGTTTATTCCTGCCAGACAAGGTGCCTTGGACTAGGCTCAACCCAAGTGACGTTCGCTTTCAGGGGCAAGTGGCGCAGACACCAAAAAACTCAAGCGAGTGGCTTAAGTCACGAAACCCATGCTGGAGAGCAATTTTTTTCTCTGCATCTCCAATTGGACAGGGCGTGTCTATCAGAACCACATTCCCACAACTTCGGCACACGAGATGATCGTAGTGCTTACGAGGGTCGCTGATCTCATAGTAGCTGCAGGATCTCTGTAAGTTCACCTTGTGAACAAGGTGGAGCTTTTCCATAAGCATAATCATTCGAAACACCGTCGCATAGTCCGGACGAGAACCCTCATGCACTGAGGCTGCTGACTGAATCTCCTGCAGACTCATCGGACGAACCGATTCAAATAAAGCCTGCAAAATACCACGTCGGTTGCGTGTTATCCGTAGGCCCTCGCGCCTCAAGGCTTCAGTGACGCTTTCTGGAGTGAATGTGGAATCGGATCGATTCATCGTATTAAAAACAAAAACCTAGTTGTCCTATTAATTGCCGAACGGTTTCCTCACCGGCAAGCCTCGAGAGGCAAGGTACTCTTTAGCCTCGGCCACAGTGTGTTTTCCAAAATGAAAAATGCTTGCGGCCAACACAGCATCGGCGCCACCCTCGTTTAAAACATCGGCCAGATGACTGAGTTCGCCAGCTCCTCCGCTTGCGATGACAGGAATACCAACAGCCCGTGAGACGGCTTGTGTGAGTTCCAAATCGTATCCTCCGCAGGTTCCATCAGCATCCATGCTTGTAAGAAGAATCTCTCCAGCGCCCCGCCTCGCCGCATCAATAATCCATGCGATGGCATCGTGCTCGGTAGGCCGACGACCCCCATGCGTGTAGACTCGCCATTTTCCAGGGCCGTCCCTCTTGGCATCCACAGCGACTACCACACATTGCGAACCGAAAGCCTCAGCAGCTTCTGAGATGAGCTCAGGTCGCTCAAGCGCGGAAGTGTTCACACTCACCTTATCGGCACCGGCACGGAGCATCGTTCGGAAATCCTCCACAGTTCGGATACCTCCACCAACCGTGAGCGGCATGAAGCATTGCTCCGCTGTGCGCTCGATCACCGTGACCATCGTAGCCCGTCCATCGCTCGAAGCGGTGATATCCAAAAACACAAGCTCATCGGCCCCTTGGCTGTCATACATCTTTGCGCACTCCACGGGATCACCCGCATCGCGCAGATTGAGAAATTTTGTTCCCTTCACCACGCGACCATCGGTCACGTCCAGACACGGAATCACACGTTTAGCCAACATCCTGCCAACAATCCGTCCGTCGCCTGCGAAATCCAGACTAAAATGATTGCGCCATCGACTCATCGGTTTCTATCTTGGGACTGCACGGTGCGTGATCGTGCTTGGGGACGACTCTCATGGATACAAAATGTCAAAAACGCCATCTAGCCCGAGCTGTGGCTTTCGTCACTATCGTGTTTGCGATCATTTGCCTCAGCGGTTGCCAAAGTTCCGCTCCATTCCGATTCCAAAGCGGTCTCCAGCCTGCGGGATTCTTCGACACCGTCGTACTGGACGCCGGACACGGCGGGCATGACTCCGGAGCCCGATCCGTGAACGGCATGCCTGAAAAGAGGCTCGCCCTCGACACAACGCGACGGACCGCCCGGATTCTTCGTTCCTCGGGATTGCGCGTTGTGGAAACACGCACTACCGATTGCTTCATACCCTTGGACCAACGCGTCACAGCCTCCAATCGCCTTAAGAACGTTATTTTTGTAAGCGTACACTTCAATTGGACCAAAAGCAGCAAACCATCTGGGGTGGAAACCTTCTACTATAGCCCGCGCAGTTCCCGCCTTGCGGCGAATCTGCAGCGCGAAATTTTAAAAGTCTACGGCGCAAAAAATCGAGACATCAAAAGGCGCGGTCTTTATGTGCTGAGAAAAAACAAGCGCCCGGCTGTGCTCTGTGAGCTTGGGTTTGTTTCAAACCCATCGGAGAATCGTAAGCTCCAAACTGCAGCCACTCGCCAGAGGCTCGCTGAATCGATTGCCAAGGGAATCCTAGCCGAGAAAGTCGGCCGCTAGCCCTCGCAGGAAATCAGGTTTCTGCACCAACCAAAACATCCCGACAGGCAGCACGAATTGCGGCAATGCCAGTTTCAACCTGCTCGAGCGTGGCGCACAGCGGAGGCATGAACACGATCGTATCCAAAACAGGCCGAGTCAAAAGACCATGCCGCCTTGCCTCCAAGCAGATTTGAGCACCAACCCGCCTCATCCAAGGAAAAGCCTCACCATTCCTTCGCCGCACCTCGATCCCTGCGATGTACCCACACTGGCGCGTTTCATAAATGCCTGGCTCACTCCTCAAATCCTCCAGCAACTCGCTCAAGCGAGCAATTTTCGGTGCAAGATTTTCGAGCACATTCTCATCTTGAAAAATATCAAGACTCGCCAGAGCGGCGGCACAGCCGACAGGATTTCCGGAGTAACTGTGACCATAATAAAAGGTCCTCCCATCTTCCACATTCCCCAAGAAGGCCTCGAAAACCCTCTCCGTAGTCAGCGTTGCAGCAAGCGGCACGTAACCGCCCGTGAGCCCCTTGGCGAGGCAGAGAAAATCTGGGATCACCTCCTCTCTTTGGCAGGCAAACATTGCTCCAGTCCTCCCAAACCCTGTCATGACCTCATCCAAAATAAGAAAAATGCCAGCTGAATCACACTTTTTCCTCAAATCCCGGAGCATTCCGGCCGGCCATGTCCGCATGCCGGCTGCGCCCTGAATCAAAGGCTCGATGACGACAGCGGCAACGTCTCCGTGATTGAATCCAGAAATGGAATCAAGTTCATCGAGGCCGCTGACGCGTGTTACAGGAAACTCATGACCCGCCACACGACGCTGAAATGCGTTGATGCCACCAAGGCTCGCGGCCCCAAGCGTATCGCCATGGTAGGCATTATCGAAAGTAATGAATCGTGAACGCGCAGGGTAGCCCTTCATTTGCCAGAACTGAATAGCCATCTTCATCGCGGCTTCCACAGCGGTAGATCCATCGTCACTCAAGAAAACACGCTGTAGCGTTCCTTTAGGAAAAAAGCCGACAAGCCTCTCAGCCAATTCGATCGCAGAGGGATTCGTGGCTCCAAGAAAGGAAACGTGAGCCACGCGCTCAAGTTGATCCCGGATTGCACGATTTATTTTGGGATGCGCGTGGCCATGGATATTCGTCCAGATCGAGGAATTTCCGTCAAGATAGCGATGCCCTTCACTATCCTCCAGCATTGCGCCCTCGCCACGAACAAGAACAAGCGGGGAGTGATCTTTCGCACACCATTCGCGCATCGGAGTGAAGGGATGCCATAGATACTCTTTATCCTTCGCAGCCAGGGCTGCCGTGTTCCAAACATCTCGCATACGCGAACTCTTTAACGCATATAGATGGTGTAGTGAATCCGAATCCGGCCGGTCTCAAAACCTTCATCCGCCTTTTTGCTTACCTAGGCGGCGTACTTCTGCTCGCCTGCCTGCTATCGCCTCCTCTCTACTGGATTGGCAGTTCACTGGCTCAGGGAGGGATCCTTCCCATCGTGAATGGCTTTCCATTCCATCGCTACTTCAGCCGCAGCGTACAGATTTCTGCTGTCATTCTGCTCTGGCCTGCATTTCGTGGGATCGGCATACGCCGCTTTTCCGATCTTGGCATCCATCTCAATCGCCTGTGGAAAAACGATCTTGTATGGGGTTTTCTTCTGGCCCTCGCCCCGCTCGTCGCCCTTGGTTCCGTGTATCTTCTTACGGGGATTTTTACTTTCAAGTCGCAGTGGGAAATTTCGGGTTTTTTCCGCATTTGTGGGACGGCTGCAGCAGTGGGAACGATTGAAGAATTGTTATTTCGCGGCGTATTGCTTGGCCTTGCTCTGAGGGTAATGCCCCGCTGGGCTGCAGCGATTCTCTCCTCCGCCTGTTTTGCCTTGGTTCACTTTATGAGAACATCCCGCCAAGCCCTCGATGAACCCGTTGGATGGCTCAGCGGGTTTCATCAAGTGCCATTGGTTTTTTCCAGCGCCCCGCCATGGCCACTTCTTGGTTGGGGGATTCTTTCGCTTTTCCTAGCTGGCATTGTCCTTGCCTATGGCACCCTTCGCACTCGCTCGCTTTTTATACCAATCGGGCTCCATGCCGGGTGGATCGTCGGCCAACAATCCCTCCAGCTCATCGCCCGATTTTGCCCGAAACCTCCAGATACATTTTTGCCTTGGGTGGGGCCAAATGTCGTGAGCGGAGCAGTCCCAACGGGCTTAGTGCCAGTTTTTACTCTCCTAGCTACTTCCGCACTGGTGTGGATTTATTTGAACTATGCTGCGCCGCGCCGTTTTTAGCCCGCTCTTGTCGCTCTTTTTCCCCTCCCACTGCGCGGGCTGCGCCTTGCGGATCGGGGAGGGAGAAGACTTTTGCGCTGAATGCTATTCTTCGATCGAGTTTATCCAACCACCACGCTGCCAAACCTGCTCTCAGCCTTTTGCTGGTCTCACTTCCGAATTCGATTGCCCGAATTGCCGGGGAGCAGCCTTCCACTTCGAGTGCGCTGTCTCGGTCGTACGCAGCCGCCGTGTTATCCGAGATCTCATTCACCGTGTAAAATACAACCGAGAATTCTGGATCACAAAATGCCTTGGAAAATTTCTCGCTACAGGTCTTGATGATCCACGCCTTAGCGGCCAGACATTCGATGGCATAGTCCCTGTCCCCCTTCATCCCAGGCGACTCCGCGAGCGCGAGTTTAACCAAGCAGCACTCCTCGCTCGGCATCTTTCTCGAAACTCCGGCATCCCACTTCGAGATGTTCTTCTTCGCAATCGCTACACCAACACCCAAACAGCACTCGATCGAAGAGAACGAAGGCAAAACTTGCGAAATGCCTTTTCAGCACGCAAGAATACTAAAGTGACTGATCAAAACCTCCTGCTCATTGACGATGTCCTCACGACAGGATCGACCCTCGACGCCTGTGCCGCAATACTCTTGGAAATGGGCGCCGAATCCGTCCGAGCCCTCACGCTGGCGCGAGGTTAGAAACCAATCCAAACTATGGCGATTTTTAAAAAACCTATCCTCCGGGCCCTCGGCCACAAAACACGCGAGATGCCGTCCGGCCTCTGGACCAAATGCCCAACCTGCGGCGAAGTCATTCACAATTTCGCCCTCTCGGAGAATCTTCAGGTCTGCCCAAAATGCGATCATCACTTCAATTTCGGCTCCCGCGAGCGCATTGAAAGCCTCGTTGACTCGGATTCTTTTGAAGAACACGATTCTTCGATGTCGTCTGTTGATCCACTCGGATTCAAAGGAATGACGACCTATACCGACCGACTCCAGAGCTATAAGCAAAAAACCGGGCTTGTTGACGCCGTCACTACTGGAAGCGGAAAAATCAACGGCCACCAACTCGGCCTTGGCGTTATGGATTTTAACTTTCTCGCCGCCACCATGGGATCTGTCGTGGGCGAAAAAATCACACGTGTTATTGAGTTTTCAACCAAGAATTCACTCCCCGTAATACTCGTCTGCGCCTCAGGCGGGGCGCGGATGTATGAAGGCATGCTGAGCCTGATGCAGATGGCCAAGACAAGTGGTGCCCTCGCCCTCCATGCCCAAGCGAAGCTTCCATACATCACGGTCCTCACCAATCCCACTACAGCAGGCGTAATGGCCAGCTATGCATCACTAGGAGATGTCATCATCGCAGAACCCAAAGCGATGATTGGTTTTGCCGGCCCACGAGTCATTCGGGAGACCACCCACCAAACACTGCCACCGGATTTCCAAACGGCGGAGTTTTTGGAATCGCATGGTCTGATTGACCTCATCGTACACCGGCAAAAGTTGCGCCAGACACTTGGCGACGTCCTGAACTACCTCGACACGAAGTGACTTTTACACAGGCACTGGACTGGCTGAACTCCACGCAGTTCACCTGCATCAAGCTAGGCCTCGAAAACACTCAACGTCTCCTTGATGCGGTAGGCAATCCCGAGCGTCATCTGCGTTTCATCCATGTGGCTGGCACAAATGGCAAGGGCTCTGTGTGCGCCATGTTGGACGCGTGCCTGCGGGCTTCGGGCTACAGAACCGGCCTCTACACCTCGCCCCATTTGGTTGATTTCCGAGAGAGAGTGCGCTTGAACGGGACGATGATTTCCCAAGAGGACACCGCCGATGGCCTCACCCGCTTGCGTGAAACGGCACTGAACTGGGACCATGAGCCTACATTTTTTGAGCTCAGCACGGTACTCGCGATCGATTTTTTCAAACGCTCGCACTGTGACGTCGTGGTGCTTGAGACTGGGATGGGCGGTCGCCTGGATTCGACCAATGTGATTACCCCGCTTGTTTCGGTCATTACACCCATCGCGATGGATCACATGTCTTGGCTCGGAGATAGCATCGAAAAAATCGCCTCGGAAAAGGCTGGTATTATTAAGCCCCAGGTTCCTGTTATTTCCTCGCCCCAGGAGAGTGCCGCTAGGGGAGTGCTGATAGAAAAGGCCCGCACATGCGGAAGCCAACTCCATGTAGTGGACAAACCACTCTGCACCCCAGTGGCACTTCCAGGCGCGCATCAGCTTTGGAACGCCGCCGTCACCGTGGCCGCCTTGGATGCATCAGGATTAAACTGTCCCCCTGAGGCTATTTCTCTTGGCCTCTCAAGTGTTCAATGGCCGGCACGCTTCCAAAATTTGGGCGACCGGATCGTCATTGATGGTGCCCACAATGAACACTCCGCTCATGCGCTGCTTTCAACATGGAAGGAATTTTTTAACGATGAGAAGGCCACGATCATCTTTGGAGCCCTCTGCGACAAAAATTACAGAGAGATGCTCATCGCGCTGCAGGAGATCAGCAAAGAATTTTTTTTCGTTCCTGTGAAAAGCGAACGCGGTTTAGATCCCGAAGTACTCCCGCCTTGCACCGACCTGCCCTCGCAAACATTCCCTGACCTCGAATCTGCGGTGGAAGCTGCCTTAAGCACGCCATCGCCCGTTCTGATCACAGGGTCCCTTTTTCTGGCCGGTGAGGCACTGGAATTGCTCGAACAAAAATATCCGGATTTGAATACGCTCGGTCGCTCATTTTAGACGCTGAGCGGTTTAATTTTCCAAGCGGAACTCTGCATAAGCAGCTGCCGCCTTCGGCGAAAGGCGAACACGCACAAACACATCATTCCCGATGTATTCGGAATAACGAATATCGCCCTCACGATGCAGGCGAGCCATGAGGTCGAATCGAGATTGTGGAATCCTTAGCTCCAGCGTGAGGAGATCATCTGCAACAAATTCGCTGATTCGGCTTACGAGTTCCGGGAGGCCAAAGCCCGTTTTCACCGAGATAAAAACTGCATCTGGAAAACGCAACCTCATGTCTCGGAGAGAAGACTCGTCGGTAACATTGTCGACTTTGTTAAAGACGATGAGGGTTTTGAGAGAGTCGGCCCCAAGTTCGTGGAGGACACCACGCGTAGTTTCATAAAACTCCATTACCTCCGGTTGGCTCACATCAAGGACATGAATCAGAAACTCAGACATCACAGCCTCCTCAAGCGTCGCATTGAAAGCCTCTACCAAACCGTGAGGAAGCTTTCGGACAAAACCTACTGTATCCGTGAGCAGCAGGGGCTGGTTATTGGGCAATTCAATCTTACGCGTGGTGGTATCGAGAGTGGCAAAGAGCTTGTCCTCCACAAGCACCTGAGCGCCGGTGAGAGCCCGAAGAAGTGAGGATTTGCCAGCATTCGTATAACCCACAATCGCGGCATTGGGAACTGGTGCGCGCTTGCGATCTTTGCGCTGAGTGTCACGCCGCCGCTTCACTGCTGCCAACTCGCTTTTCAGGCGGTCGATCTGACCACGGATTTTTCGTTTGTCCTGCTCAAGTTGAGATTCCCCCTCGCCCTTAGATCCAATTCCCCCCCCCTGCTTACCAAGGTGCGACCAAGCGCGAACTAGCCGCGGTAAGGAATATTCCATTCGGGCCAAATCGACCTGCAAACGGGCCTCCCGCGTCTGCGCTCGCTTGGCAAAAATATCGAGAATCACTTCCTGGCGGTCGATGACGAGCATGCCAGTTAGTTTTTCCCAGTTTCTCTGCTGAGATGGCGTCAGTTCGTTGTCAAAAATGATCACATCGGTCTGTGACTCCTTGGCTAGGCTGGCCACTTCTTCAGCCTTGCCCGAGCCGATCAGATAACGGGCGTGAGGTTCACGGTGGTGAACGAGTTGCTGACCAATGATAGGAATGCCCAGAGTGTTCACTAACTCCGCAAGCTCGTCTAACAAACTTGATGCCTCGGACTGGCTCGCCGTGCCGCAATAGGCTCCAACAAGCAAGGAGCGCTCGACCATCTTGGGTTTTTCTTTGATCTCAAACATTGACCGTTACCAGAATGCCATTGCTGGCTCGCATCCGCAAGGCAACGCAGAAGTTGCTTCTTTTTAAAAAATGGCTGTTGCAGTCTGTAAGACCGAACGCCACAGGAGACTTCCCAAGGCTTCCCCACCTTATGAATAAACGACCATTTATCCACGATGACTTCCTGCTCGATTCCCCCTCGGCTTGCGAACTCTACCATCGGCATGCGGCCCAACTGCCGATCATCGATTACCATTGCCACTTGCCGCCGGCAGAGATTGCTCAAGATATCCGCTGGAACAATATGGCCATGCTGTGGCTAGGCGGCGACCACTACAAATGGCGGGCCATGCGGACAGCGGGGATTAATGAGCGCTTCTGCACGGGCGATGCTTCCGATTGGGAGAAATTTGCAGCGTATGCCGGAGTCGTACCAAAACTGCTCCGCAATCCCCTTTATCATTGGTCCCACCTCGAGCTAGCCCGTTTTTTTGGAACCACCGAACTACTCAACTCCAACTCCGCTCGAGAAATTTATGATCACTGTAATGGCTTGTTAGCAAACCCAGAGTTCTCCTGCAGAGGGCTCATGAAGAAATCAAAAGTCGAAGTCGTATGCACGACGGATGACCCCGTAGACTCTCTGGAGCACCACGCATTCATTGCCTCCGATAAGTCTTTTAACATTCAAGTGCGCCCGACTTGGCGTCCGGACAAGGCACTTCATATTGACCAACCTCACGCCTTCGACATTTGGCTGACGGCTTTGGAAAAGGCTTCCAATACGAGCATCAGCACGCTGACCGACTTCATGGAGGCAATGCAAAAGCGCCACGATTTCTTTGCCTCGCGAGGCTGTCGTCTCTCTGACCGCGGTATTGATACACTCTATGCTGAGGATTGCAGCGAAAGCGAAGCGGCTTCCATCTTCGCAAAGGCACGAGCCGGGCAGACACTCCAAGCTGACGAAGTTGTGCGCTACAGGTCCTATATGCTCCATGAGCTCGCAAAAATGGATTTCGTAAAAGGCTGGACGATGCAGATCCACTATGGGGCCATGCGCAATAATAACTCCCGGATGAAGAAACTGCTGGGAGCAGATTGTGGATTTGACTCCATCGGTGACCTCTCGGCCGCAAGAGCTCTATCACGGCACTTGGATCGTCTGGATCTCATCGGCAGCTTGCCTAAAACGATCATCTACAATCTCAACCCGTGTGACAACGAAGTGATCGCCACCATGCTTGGCAATTTCCAAGATGGCATCACTCCTGGAAAAATTCAGTTTGGGAGTGGGTGGTGGTTTCTCGACCAGCTTGATGGCATGACGCGCCAGATTGAAAGCCTCTCCCAGCTTGGATTGCTGAGCCAATTTGTTGGCATGCTCACAGACAGCCGATCTTTTCTCTCCTACACTCGCCACGAGTATTTCCGCCGCCTCTTGTGCAATATCCTAGGCACTGACATTGAGAAGGGTCGCTTGCCATCTGACTTCGCACTCGTAGGGAAAATGGTGGAAGACATCAGCTACTCCAATGCGCGTCGATATTTTGGATTTTATGAGGATTGATTTTCCCCATGGAAACAAGTGGAGCTTGCCCAGCCTCCGCATTGGAAAACAGCAGCCGAGGCCATCTGGTTGCTGGAAATCCTCATGAGATTCCGCTTCCTTCATCGTCTATATCGTTTAACTTTATAGTATCTATGGCCTCGTCACTAAATCCCGTAGCCGAACAGATGCAGACGATTGTGGTAGGCGTTGCCGATTTTAAAATCAGCACTGAACCCTCCACCTACATCGTGACCCACTCGCTTGGTTCGTGCCTTGGCATCACATTTCATGACGACAAGCGACGTATCGGCGGACTTCTCCACGCCATGCTCCCCGCTTCCCCTCAAGTTCAAGGCCAAAAAATCCGCGAGGCCATGTTCCTTGATACGGGAATTCCAAAATTACTTTCCGCGCTCATCCGCTCTGGAGCCAAAAAGCACGATATCCGTTGCAAGGTTTTTGGCGGGGCACAACTCCTGACCGCTGATAGTTTTTTTCGTATCGGCTCGAAAAACATCGATATGTTCTACCGGTTAAGCCAAGAACTGGAACTTGACGTTGTTTCCTGGGAGGTCAGTGGACGGGTAAATCGCTCGATTCGCCTCAACAATCTCACCGGTGACGTCATCATAAAAATCCCCTCCAAACCCGAATTTTTTCGCTGATGAAATCTGCAGCCGACCTTCAAACTGTAGTGGAGATGACGCGTTCCATTCCCTGTGCCCCTGCCATTCTTCCAAAGCTTTTGAAACTTGCTGAAGGCAGTTCTTCGGACCTCGGCGAAATGGAGATGCTTATCAATTTGGATACAGGCCTTGCAACAGACGTCCTGCGAACTGCCAATTCCGCCTACTTCGCCAGCAATCAGCGCTGCGAAAACATTTCGGATGCCATCCTGAGACTCGGCAGCAAAGTGCTCTACCGCATCGCTGCATCCACACTCACCGGCAGATGGCTTGTCCATCCCGTGCGAGGTTATGGGTGGGAACCCGGTGACCTCTGCAGACACTCGCTATGTGTTGCAATCTGCGCCGAAACCTTTGCAAAAAAAATGCAGATTGCAGATTCGGCAACGGCTTACACTGCTGGACTCATTCATGACTTAGGCAAATTTGCCCTCGCCTATGGAAACTTTACGGCATTAGACGAGATTGCGAATCGCGTACCCGATGAGTTCCCCACGTGGCGCGAAGCCGAGAAAGCCATCCTCGGCTTTGAATCCACCGAAGTCACCAAAGCCCTCCTTGAGAACTGGGGATTTCCCTCAACATTCGTTTCGGTGGGTTACTACTATCAGATTCCTTCAGAGGCTCCTGAGGAGGAACGCAAGATCGTGACGCTCATTCACGCGGCTAAACATTTTGCCACTCAATTGGGATATGGCGTGGGTGTGGATGGCTTCTACTACGAACCCGACGAGGTCGCGTTAAAGGCAGCTGGATTTAAAGACGCAGAAATGGATGCTGCCATACCAGAAATTCTGGCCACCATACAACGATTCATCAGTCCAACGGGAGAAATCCGTTTCAACTAGGCGCTCAGTCAAAAATCAAAACGACGTATGCGGCAAAGAGGATGAGATGAATTACTCCGGCCAACATATTCGTCCGCTTGCCCCCAAAGATTGTCCCCGCAGCAAAAAATGTTGCGACGAGGAGGACAATCTCGGTTGGCTCAAGGCCTAGCTCGATTGGCTTGCCGGTTAGGTTGCTGACCAGAAGCACGGCTGGAACTGTGAGTCCGATCGTCGAGAGTGAAGATCCCAAAACGATATTAACGGTGCGCTGAAGGGTGTTTTTATAGGCGGCTTTGAAGGCGGCGAGCGCCTCTGCTGAAAGCACCAATAGAGCAACGACGAAACCAGCCAACCCGCCTGGCGCCTCGAGCATAACCAACCCGTAATCCAGCAAAAGGGCGACTTTTTTAGAAAGAAGCACAATGGGCAAGAGAGTCAGGATCAGAAAAGCTGCATGATAAAATGAAGAGTGAGGAGAGTCGTGCCCATGCGCTCCCGACTCTTCTTCATCGCCCCCCGGTTGAAGAAAAAAAATGCGGTGGCGTGTTGATTGCAGAAACAAAAATATCCCGTAGAGAACGATAGAGGCGATAACAAGGAAGCCGTAAACCAGCGGCGAAGCGGCCCCGCCAGGAGCGGAGTCCACGAAACGCGGTAAGATGAGGCAGAGGAAGGAAAGCGTCATAATTACGGCGAGATAACTCCGCGCTCCCTCCAGATTGAACTCCTGCTGGCGGTGCCGATACCCACCGACAAGCAATGTGACACCTAGAATCCCATTCAAAACGATCATGAGAACAGAAAACATGGTATCCCTCGCCAGAGTTGGGTCGTTTTTCCCCGTGAGCATAAGCGCGCAAATCATCGCAACCTCAATCATGATGACTGAGAGTGTGAGGATGAGAGTTCCGTAAGGCTCGCCGAGTTTACCAGCAAGGCACTCTGCGTGGTGAACCACACGAAAAGACAGAGCGAGCATGAGCACAAAAAGTATTCCAAACAGTCCAGCTGCGGCAACTGGCCCAGAAGGCGACACCACCCACGGGCTCCCGATGGTGAGAAAGACCGCAGCAGCACAGAACCCGATCCAGAGCACTATTTCCTCTCGGATCAGCGACACAACTTGAGTGGGTAGGGATGTTTTCCTTTCTCGTTCGGAATTGGGAGCGTTTCGCTCAGTGTGATTCATGACTCCGGAACCCTATCCGTTTCAGCATTCGATCGCCAAGTGCCTTCATGTTTGCCAGATTCGCCCCGAGCGCGTAGCCTTATCCCATGATCAAGCGCGTACTCACTTTGGCTGCAATGGCCACATTGTTTTTCACCTATACCACCATGGCACAATCCGCACTCCAAACAGGTCAGGCTTTCCTAGCCGAAAATGCAACCCAACCTGGCGTCAAGCAGACGTCTACCGGATTGCAATACCTCATCATCAATCCCGGCGAAGGCCGCAGCCCGAAGGCCACCGATTCCGTAAAAGTCAACTACCGCGGCACACTTTTGAACGGCACGGAATTTGATAGTTCCTACAAGCGCAACGAACCGATCGAATTCCCTCTCAATGGAGTCATCAAAGGTTGGACTGAGGGCCTGCAACTCATCAAGGAGGGTGGAAAAATCAAACTCTTCATCCCATCGAATCTGGCCTATGGTTCACGTGGAGCAGGTGGCTTGATCGGACCTGATGAAACTCTCATTTTCGAAGTAGAGCTTTTGAAGGTTCTCTAAGGCTTTTCCACGGCGCATCAGATCAGCTCAGCAGCGATTCCATCGGCAAGAAGCTTGCCTTCGCGCGTCAGAAAAAATCGGCCTTCGCTATGTGTCGCTAGACCGTTTTGAATCAGTGCAGCAGCTTGATTTTGGGGCAGCATCTGCTCGGGAACACCGTCTTTTGTGCGTAGCGAGAAGGCGATCAGCTCAGCACGCCGAGTGGCTTCATCAATGCGCTCGACAAAATCAAAACGATCTCGCGCCTCCAGCAATCTGAGCGTGTATTCTGCCGTATCGGCCACATTGCGCCGCCTCCACCCGGAACGTGTGGAAAACGCACTGGGGCCCAAGCCAGCATAATCAGATCCGCGCCAGTAGCCAAGATTGTGCAGGCACTCCCGGCCCGGCAGGGCGTAATTCGAAATTTCGTATTGTGCATATCCAGCCACCTCAAGCTCACTCATGGCCGTCTCAAAAAAATCCGCATCGCGATCCTCTTGGGGGCCCATCTCACCTCGCTGAAAACGTTCAAAGAATTCCGTGTCCTCCTCGTAAGTGAGGCAATACGCGGAGATATGGTCGGGAGAGAGCTCGACGGTTCGGCGCAGCGACTCGACCCACTGAGTATGGGTTTGACCAGGAATGCCGAAAATCAAATCCAGATTTACATTTTGCACACCAACCTCGCGTAGGATCGCGTAGCTCCGCGCAGCTTGCACACCTGAGTGAACACGACCGAGAGTTTTTAATAACTCCTCGTCCCATGACTGAACTCCCATGCTCACACGGTTTACGCCCAAGCTTAGCAGGACCTCTGCTTTTTCGTGTGAAACGGTAGCGGGATTCATCTCAATGGTGAACTCCTCCACAGCGGAGAAATCAACCCGCGATTGGAGCCCCGTTATGAGGAATTTTAACTGCGACGTGGAAAGAGCCGTTGGAGTTCCTCCTCCAAAAAAAATGGTTCTCGGCCGAAGTCCCTCAGACTCGTATTCCGCCTCGGCCAGCACGGCATCCAAGAACGCCTGAGTCTTGTTCCGATCACTGGCTTCTTTGTAAAAACTGCAATAGGGGCAAACCTTCGGACAGAATGGAATGTGAACGTAGAGGTGTGAAACCATCGAGGGATGAGACTCTAGGGCGCCCCAACATTCACCGCAACCACAGCTCCGCAAAAAAAAGACGTTAGGATTCCAAGCTGGCAGCTATGCCGTGCCTCACCTAGCGGAAGTTGATTTTCACTGCGCCTTGGGATTGAAAACTATCCGAGAGGTTTGCTCCAGACGCTCCAGGCAAAGATGCAATCTCACCGGTGAGGGCATTTTTAAGGGCCCCCTCCACAAGCTGGGCACAATGAATCTTCATTGGCGGAAGGGGACCAAGAGGCTCGGACAGGTCCTCCCCAGAAAGCGCGAGTGCTTCTTGTGCGGTCTTACCCTTGATGAGTTCGGTGGCCATGCTGGCAACAGCAATGGCGGTTTGGCAACCGAAGGACTGGAAAGTAGCTCTGTCGATGACGCGCTTGCCACCATCTTCGCGAAACTTAATCCACAGGCGCAGCATGTCCCCACAATCGGAGCTCCCCGCAGTTCCCACAACGTCAGCCCCGCTCATCTCACCAAGATTCTTGGGATTGCGTATGGCCTCGTCAATTTTTTGCTGAGTATTCATTACGTAGTATAGCGTGGTAGAGTGGGATCGACTTCGCAACTCCAGGCATCAATACCACCACGGAGAGCACGAATGTTACTGAAGGCATGGCCGGTAAAATAGGCCGCAGCATCGAGACAGCGCGAGCCAGTGTGGTCCACAATGACAATCGGGGTGTCTTTGGACCATGTCCCCATCACATCTTGTAAAAAATCCTGCCCCATGAACTGGGACCCCGGAATGTGAACGGCCTCAAATTCCTCCCTTGTCCGAATATCGAGAAGTCGGGCGCCAGCGTTTCTAACGTTGGAATCAGCTTCATTAGGAGCGATAAAAACCGCCTCATCCGCCTCGTGGGCCTCAAGAATGCATGCGATGGCATCCAGAGGATCGATCCCCTCATTTCTGGCGCAAACGCCTTCGAGGGTCTCCTCAGGCTGAAATCCACAACTTGCGCACCCACCAATGTGATAATGCCGGAAGAGGGCTCTCTGCGCGCCGGGACATTGCTCGAGCAATTCCCTCATCGTGGTTTGTGGCGATATGGTCATTGTCGGGAAAGTTAAACTTTTTTCTCCGCCGCGCCACGGAATTTTCAAGGTGAGTAACGCCCCACGACATCAGAATAAATATCCATGAGTCGGGAGAAAACGTTATTCCATGCATATCGTCCACGAGCTTCCTCACTCGCATGGAGGCCTGCTGTGTGAAGATCTGTCCGGAATTTGCGTTCGATGGCTTCGGCAAGGGCTGCAGGTGAGTTTTCACTAGCCCACTGATTTTGATCGGAGAAAATGATGCGATCCATGTAACTTCCCTTGATCCCTACCACGGGTGTGCCGCAGGCCTGACTCTCAAGCGCCACGAGACCGAATGTTTCCTGCACGCCAGGATGCACAAAGAGATCGGCGGAGCGGTAGATTTGAGCGAGTTCCGCAGGGTTAGCGCAATATGGCATCCAATGAACGCCCTGGGTTTGTTTTTGAAGATCGATCAGTGAGGCGCGCTGGGTACCATCGCCAAGACAAAGCAATGCGTAGTCCTCGCGTGAAGTCGAGCGAAGGATCGAGTAGGCCTCGAAGAGAGTGCGAACATTTTTCTCCGTGGCGAGCCGTCCAACATACAAGAGCAGACGGGCCTGGCTGGGAATTCCCAAGCGAATACGCGTGGCAGCCCGGTCGGCAAAATCCGGACGGAAAACCTCGTCGTCCACGCCGAGGTCCACGGTGTGCGTATTCTCAACGCCCCACTCAGTGAGGAGCCTTGCAAGAATCGGGCTGGGGACAAATGTGCATTCAAAACGATTGTAAAGTGTTGCGACGTACTTGCGACACGTCTCCTCTGCGATCGAGACAGCAAGCGGGCCCATGAACTTTGAGACCGTTCGGAGAAGGGATTCGGAGAAGTGCGAGTGATAGAAACCGACAACAGGAATGTCTAGGCCACGTCCTGATGCGATCGCCTTCCAAGCGACCTGATAGGGATCGCCGGACTCGATGATATCGGGCCTTTCCTTTTCCAAAACCTCCTCTACGAGGTGAAGCTTCGTGAGGGCGCGGTAGCGAGATGTGCGAGAGAGGAGCTGGGAAGCGATCGTGTACTGGCGAACGGGGCCGTCTTCACTGGAAGCGGTTTTTTCGCCAGGCACGATGATCACATGGCTCCATCCTGGCTTGTGACGCCGAATGTATGAACTCTTCTGCTCGATGTAACGGCGAACTCCCCCACTAACAGGGGAGTAAAACTGCGTGAGATCGCAAATTTTCAAAGGCGCAGGAATTTACTCAAAATCTGCCAACCAACGTTCTGCCTCGATGGCCGCCGCACACCCTTGCCCCGCTGCGGTAATGGCTTGACGATAGATATGGTCTGCGACGTCGCCCGCTGCAAAAACCCCAGGAATGTTAGTACGGGTGCCGCCAACTTGAACAAGGTAACCATTCGAGTCCGTGGTAAGACTCCGCCGAAAGGGGCCGGTATTTGGATCGTGTCCGATGGCAACAAAAACGCACTTGATCGCGAGCTCAGACATTGTTCCATCCAGCAAATTTTTAACATGCACTCCGCTCACCTCGCCGGCCTCATCGGTGAGGTAGCCAGTAACGGTGGAATTCCAAATTGGTTTGATTTTCGGATTTGCCAGCGCTCGGTCGGCCATGATTTTCGAGGCACGCAGGCTGTCACGACGATGGATCAAATAGACTTCGGAGGCAAATCGCGTAAGGAACGTGGCCTCTTCACAAGCCGAATCGCCTCCACCCACAACACAGACAGGGACATTGCGGTAAAAGGCCCCGTCACAAGTTGCGCAGGAGGTAAGGCCATGTCCGATGAGGACCTCTTCACCCTCGATGCCGATGTAGCGCGGCGAGGCTCCGCTAGCGATAATAATCGACTGGGTTTCCATCCAGAGGCCGTCCACTTTGAGACGATGCGGAGTGCCGGCCTCAAAATCCTCCACAACGCCATATTTCCAGCGGGCACCGAATTTTTCCGCCTGCTGGTGCATACGTTGAATCAATTCCGGCCCATCCACCCCATCTGGAAAGCCTGGAAAATTTTCTACCGCCGTTGTGGTGGTAAGCTGTCCGCCAGGCATGCGTCCTTCGAGAACAAGCGGAGAAAGGCTAGCTCGTGCAGTGTAAATGGCAGCAGTGAGACCAGCACAACCGGTCCCCACGATGATGACTTTTTCCATAAAAGATTCAGTAAACACAAACGCTGACCGATTGCGAAATGAATAATTTGGAAACGAGGCGAGTCGGACATTTTTGCAATACGTTTTACCTTGTCGGACGCCAAGCGGAGGATTAGGCAATTGAAGCGCAACAGATTCTTTATGAGATATTCAGCTACCCTACAAAATACTCTAAACCCACTATTAATAGCCATTCTGTTTTCGTTATCAGTTGGTATCGCAACAGCCCAACCACCTCCTGACTCAAAAATGAAGCCCGGCATCATCGTGCTGACTGCCTTCGAAGGTGATGTGAAAATCACAACCACATCAAGCAGCGCGACCTCTCCCCCCTCCAAGGGAGCGATTCTCAAACAAGGTCAGATTATCGTCACGGGCCAAAACTCAAAAGCATTGCTGGCCTACGAAAATGGTAGTGTCATGGAAGTCAGAGCTTCCTCGAAATTTGTGATTCAGGAATTTCAGCAGAGTCCGTGGGATGTCTCCCCAGAAAAACTCAAGGAAATGAAAACTGAACCCTCTAAGTCCAAGACCACCGTTTTCTTGGAGTATGGCGACATCATCGCGGGGGTTAAAAAGCTCAAACCAGGTTCAAGCTTGGATGTCAGTACAGCACTAGGTTCCGCAGGCATCCGAGGCACAGATTTTGCAGCCAGCGCCAGCAAGAACTCAAATGGCACGCCGAACAGCTTTAATGTTGGCGTCGCCTCAGGAGAGGTCGGAGTTAGCTCTGCGGGAAGCACTCAAACGGTGTCTGTGCCAGCAGGATCATCCTCCAACGTGTCAATGCCATCCTCCGGGACAGGTCAATCTGGTGAAGTCCCCCCACCCACTACCAGCCAACTTTCAGCGGAAGCGGGAAGTAACATCCTTTCCTCGGTTACCTCCCAAAGATCGGGTGGACAGGCGGTTTTTAGTCAGGCTGTCGTGGCGGCCGCACAAAATCGTGAGTCAGCATCCGACGCGCTTTCTCCCGCACAACAGAAGACCCTCAAAGAAGCTGCCGCAAATGGAGACCCTGCGCTCATTGAGGCCGTTATCAACCTGACCACGGAGTCGCCACTCGCTGCCGCAGAGATTGCATCTGCTGCTGCGGAACTAGCCCCCGGAGTGGCTCCTCAGATTGCATCAGCGGCTGCCTTGGCATCTCCAACACTCGCCGCTCAGATTGCCTCCTCCGTAGCCAGAGTGTCTCCGTTTTCAGCTGCAGCCATTGCCTTAAGCGTGGCACAGGCCGTTCCTGCCTCTGCTGCCGATATCGCTGGCGCAGTAGCCTCTGTGGCACCATCCCAGGCCCCACAGATCGCTCTCGCTGTGGCAACGGCCCTTCCCGAGTCTGCAGCCGCCATTGCTCAAAGTGTAGCCGCCGCGCAGCCTCAACAGGCCTCCCAAATTGCACAGAGCATCATAGCGGGAGTGGCTGGTGTAAACACACAAGCAGTTGGAGACGCTGCTCGAACCGCTGCTGAGCAAGCCAACAGCACGAACAGCAATGTGTCGCCACCGCCACCGACGACAATAAATACCATCCCTCCAATTCCTCCAGCCCCTACTCCGAGCGCGACACCAATGGAAGTCCGAAGCCCACGATGAGATTTCACTTCGTTTTTGCACTCTTGGCGACAGCCGCCACCATGGCGGCGGCCGATCCCGTGGAATTCCAAATCGGGGCATTCACCTTCAACCGCCCAAACGGATGGAAGTGGATACAGCCCACAAGTACCATGCGAAAGGCGCAACTCGAAATTCCGGGTACCAATCAAGAAAAGGCAGACATCACGTTCTTTCATTTCGGCCCCGGACAGGGCGGCGGCATTCAAGCTAATGTGAACCGCTGGTTCGGCCAGTTTCAAGGAGGCCCGACATCTCAGAGAGAGGCGACCGAAGGCCGCACGCGCATCTATTACGTGCAAGCGACCGGAACTTTTCAAAGCGGGATGCCGGGTGGTCCAACGACACCTTTGGAAAATTATGCTCTTCTAGGAGCTATACTTGCTGACGAGCAATCCGGTGATGTATTCGTAAAAATGACAGGCCCCAAACCGACAGTGGAGTCGGCTTCGACGCTATTCCAAGAAATGATCATCCAAGCCGCTGGGACCCGCTCAGAACTTGGATTGGTGCCACCCGTCAGCCGCTGATTTCTTGTCTTTACTAATGTCCCGCCGCGTCTAACCTGACTAGCTCTCTTATGACAATCATTCTGCCAATTCTTATCGCTTTGCACGTTCTGGTATGCGTGTTAATGACCTTAGTCGTCCTCATGCAGCGCCCACGCAGTGAAGGCCTTGGATCGGCATTTGGCGGCGGCCTCACCGACAACGTTTTTGGTTCCCAGACGACCAATGTGCTAGCCCGCTTCACGACTTGGATGGGCATAACTTTTTTTGCCATCACCCTTTTACTCTCCATCATCACTGCAAAAGCAAATTCAGGAAAAACAGCGGTACAAAAAAAGCTCCTCAGTGAGCCTATCCCGACAGCCACCGCAGCAGCCACACCAGCGGCCACCCCCACTCCAACACCAGCCGCCGAGGCAACACCTACGGCCACTCCTGAAGCCGTGCCTGCGATGGAAATCGCACCTTCTCCCGCTCCCACAGAAGCGACCCCTTCGAGCGAAGTCACCAACTCGGAGTCAGCGCCCGTTTCCTCCTCGGAGCCCACGGCC
>VFJO01000275.1 GCA_009886045.1 Verrucomicrobiota bacterium | reverse complement strand
CGCGCCCTTCTACCATCCGCACCACCCACGCCTTCGGATGCTCCGCAACAATTATCTCTTTCCCCTCACTCATGCTCCCAATTCTGCACCACCCACCCGAATTGTCCACTTTTTTCTCGCCTTGACGGTTAAATCGGAAATTTGTGTGACCAAACAACGTTAGCGAAAGAATGAAGACAATCACGGCAGCTATTCTCGTGGTAATGCTGCTCGCTTCGTGCAGTCGCCCCCGACCGACTACACGATCCTTTCAGCTTGCAGACATCATTGGAGAGTGGACCCACCGTGATTCCAGTCCAGCAACCCAAAGCACAACGCAACAATACTCAGTGAGCGTGAATCTACGCGATGATGGAGGGTTTGATCAGATCATCAAGATTGATGGTGACCCTAATGTTCGCAAGGCATCTGGCACATGGATTCTGACTGGTTCCAGTATGAGCCTCAAGGGACTGTTGACACATGATTGGAACTGGGAGTCAGACACAGCAACGTGGACGAAGCAGGACGCAGATTGGTGGCTTGTGGATTGGCATGGCAGTGATCAGCGAGTAGCACTGTTTGGAGCTCTTCATTCTGACCCAGACGCGTTTGCCCCATGGACGAAGAATCGCTAACAAGACGCTCCATCCAACGGCGGGCAACGTCCTTCTTTGAATTCGGGCTTCCCACCCCGCCGTGGATGAGCTAGACGTTAGCCAAAGAAATATGAATCGTTTACTCACACTGCTCTCAATACTTTTGCTTTGCTCTTGTTCAAAGCAACCGCCAGAAACGAAATCATGGGGATTTCACAAAGTCGAACAGAAGCAGGAATCCACAGTGAACTCAGAAGGCAAAAAGGTAGATTACATTGTATTCGTTGCTCATGTTGACTGTCCCCAGGCATATCCACAGGGGTTACACATTTTTGACACAGGCATTGTGTTGCCAGACGGCCAGCTTGATCCCAATGTTTCTATCTCTTTTGGCGTCACGGATCATAAAAAAGATAAATACATGGAAATCTACCTCTACGTTCCTAAATCTCAACTGAAACGAGGAACTGCCTCTACATTTAATGCAGCCATTAAAGCAGACGGATTCCAAGAACTACGCTTTACGAGACAGATAGAATTACAAAATGGCTAACAAGCTCGTCCAGCTAATCGCTGGCCGTCAGATGTTTCGATGAACATGTGTCCGATATTCCAGCGCTCAGGCACAAGGCCTGCTGGCAGAAGAGCAGGCCGAGTGCCTTCGCTCCAGTTACCTGCGATTCACCCGCGCCGCCAACCAGCGATACCTGACGGCGAACGTTAGCCAAGAAATATGTCAGTCCTGCGAACGCTATCACTACTTTTCCTCGCTATATGTTGCGCCAAAGCCGAGGATATCTCTGGCGCTTGGACCTATTTACCAGCAGAAACCGAAAGCGAGCAATCAACATACAGGATTGTGATACGCTCCGCCAAGGAGATTGAGAACCAAACATTATCGAACGGTCTACGTCGAACTGAGGTATTTCCAGCGAAAATAAGCAAAGACAAAGTTGAAGTAACCGATAGCGATGGTCAGACAGTAATATTTCTCAAGCAAGTTGATTCTCTTATTCTTCAAAAGAGCAGTACGAAGGAAGAAACCCAATACAAACAATCAAAGGAATGGGATAAACGATTTGAAGATGCTCCGGTGTTCCCATCAAATCGAATAGAAGCATTAGCTGCCCTACGGATACTTTTGGGAGCAGATGAACTAAATGCTCTTCGATCAATGAAAAAGACTGATTTGATAAGCCTACATCTTGGATTAGGAATGAGCATCCGCAATATGTTCGAACTTTGGTCGAATGAATCGCCTTTGCTTGCGGATCTGGGTGGTGGTCATCCGGATGGTGCATCTAACCGATTGATTGAATTGTTGTGGGAAGACTTGCAGAACGACAAACAGATTAAGAAACCAACAGGCAAAAAACAATAAAGGCTAACGAGCCGATGGACCTAATCCCTATGCCTTCGGCACTTCTGGCATGTCTCCTGCTCCCGCTTCGCGGGCAGGAGCCACGCCAGAAGCAAGTAGGGATAGGTCATCGGGGACGTTCGCTTAAGAAATGATGAATGCCGCTGCCACAAATCTCGTGAGATCTGCCGAGCGATTCTGCGAGTGGGCAGAGAGTGAACGGCATCTTCTGATGGGACGAGTGAAGTGGAGTTTCCCAGACGCGACCACGAAGGCTGGAAGCAGGACCACCAAAGATTTTCCGATCTTCCCTTCCAGTTTTATCGAGTCGTTTTCGATCCGCACGATATTAAGGCCACCGATGAACCCGTCATGGGAGATCTACATGATGACCTAGCAGATATTTATGGTGACTTGTGGCATGGACTTCAGGCGTATCGCAGCGGCGACTGCGAGGAAGCTATTTACTTGTGGGTCGATTCCTACTTTTTCCATTGGGGCCGTCATTCAAGCTCTGCCTTGAGAGCGATTGACACCTACTACTGCCAGAATCAAAAAAGCGAACAAGGCGAGGCTGAGCAACCCCCACTAGCCGCCCTGTTATCCACATCACCCGTAACATGAACATCAACCCCGCGTTCAACGCTCGCCCCCGCTAGTGGGGTTGCCAGCTCTT
>VFJO01000334.1 GCA_009886045.1 Verrucomicrobiota bacterium | reverse complement strand
TTCCAGCTTCAAACTCCGGGCCAACGCCCCGAAGGGCCAAAAGCGATTTCCTATCAGCAATTCGCCCATTCGCAATGCAAGCCTCGTTCCTTTCCCGCCAACGCTCCACGGAGTCGAAATTGCCACGACGCCGCTCAATTCTCGCAAAGTCGGCGAGTTGCGCATGCGGGCGTTGCTGGAGGCTCATTCCTGAATAAAGGCACCTTGAACCAATAGCTTTAACAATGTCACCAACGCTTTCATTCCCATGAGTCCCAGCCTCGTCTCGGCGCTTCTACAGCCGACGAATCTCGTGTTTTTTGGGATGATGGTTGCCTTGGCGCTGATCGATATCGCTTCCTACTTTTGGAAGTCGGGCGAGCACCACCGGAACTTCAAGGGCGAGATTGTGGGGCTTGGTATTCTTGGCACCTTCTTCGGGATTTTCATCGGACTGCAAACCTTTGATCCTCGTAACATTCAGGAAAGTATTCCGCCGTTGCTCGACGGCCTGAAGACAGCGTTCCTCACTTCGATAGCAGGGATGGGAATCTCCATGCTGTTGACGGTGTTTCAAACAATTGTCCGAACACGCGCCGCACTTCGAGCGGACGATCCGCTTCAAGCACTCGTTCAGGACTTGTTGGCGGCGACGCTCAAGGCCAATCAAGACAGCTCGGCAAATCAGACTGCGCTGCTTGAGCAGATTCGGAATGGGCGCATGGAACAGAGAGACGAAGCTCTCAAAGTCCGACAGGTCTTCGAGAGCAGCTTTGCCACGATGAATGCCTCACTCCAAGAAGCGCTCACCAAACTCTCCGAAGGGGCTTCAAAAGAGATCATCAAAGCGCTGGAAGATGTCATCAAGGATTTCAACGAAAACCTGACACAGCAGTTCGGCGAGAATTTCAAACAGTTGAACGCTGCCTGTTTGAAGCTAGTTGAGTGGCAAGACAACTACAAAGGCATAATCGAACAAGTGGAAGCGACGCTGAAACAGTCTGCCACAGCGATTGAGGCGACCGATAAGACCCTTCAATCCATCGCCGAAAAGAATTCGGAGTTTGAGAAGCTCTGCACTCGTTTGGGTGACGTGATTTCGACAAGCGATGAGAATACACAAGCGTTGAACGAACACCTGACACAACAAAAAGCCTTGGCGGAGTTGGTGGCGGGGCTTGTATCGAAGGTCCAACTCTCGATTGGAGCTGCCAATGAGCAGCTGCGAGCAGCGACCGAGCGGACAGAGCGCACTATTTCAACAGCGCTTGGACGAGCCGAGCAAGGTATCACGAATGCCGACAAAAAGTTCGCAGAAACGACAGCCGCCATCCTGGCGGGCTTCAAGCGGCTCGAAGATGAGAATCGCGGCAGTATGACCAATGTGAGCAAAACATTCTCAGACCACTGCAATACCATTGCTGGAAATTTGAGAGAAACGAAGCAAGGGCTGGACGAACTCACCACGAAGATTCAAGGCTCGCTCACCGCTCAGGCGCAATCGCTGTCAGAACTAACGAAACGCACGACTGAGATGACGGATAAAACCCGCGACGAGCTGGCGGCATCACTGCGACAGCTCAACACCGCCTTGTCCTCCCTGACGACTCAGTTTGGGGCAAATTATCGTGAGTTTCTTGCCTCCATTGAACGCCTGATGCCCAAATGAAAGATGCTCATAGTTGGCTGGGAAGCGTATCTGACATGATGTCCGGGCTGATGATGATCTTCTTGCTCATCGCCGTGGCTTTTATGCTGGAGGTGCAGAGTGACAAACTGAAAGTGGAGAAAGAACGCCAAGATGCAGAGCGGCGTGCCTCAACCTACCTGCAACAAGGCGAAACCATTCGCAAAATTGCCGCCACTTACTCAGAGCTTCAAATCGGGCTCTATCAGGACTTGCTGAAAGAATTTCGTGACGATCTGACGAAATGGAACGCAACAATTGAAGCCGACAACACCGTTCGCTTCAATGAACCGGAGGTCTTGTTTGAAACCGGCAAATCAGCGCTGAGGGACAGATTCAAAGTGATTCTGGCTGATTTCTTTCCTCGATATGTGGGTATCCTAACGGCATACAAGTATATCGGTAATATTGAGGAGGTGCGCGTCGAGGGCCATACCAGTTCCGAGTGGGAGAATGCCACTTCGATCACTGACAGGTATCTCAACAATGCCCGCCTTTCCCAAGAGCGAGCGCTGGCAGTCGTCCAGTATGCCTACTTGCTTGAGTCCACTGCCAATAAGCGGGACTGGTTGACCAAGGCGCTCAGAGCGAACGGGTTGTCATTTGCCCGTCCGATACTGAATCAGCAAGGCGCTGAGGACCAGGGGCGCTCTCGTCGTGTCGAGTTCCGTGTCTTCACGAAGACAAAGGAACAGATTCTCCGCATCATTGAGGTTTCCGAAAAACAGCCGCAGGAACAAAAATGAGCGCGTTCACCATGTTCGAGGAACTGCTTTCGGCAGTGCGCTCCATCGGAGTAAACATCGTCGCCCACTCATACAAGCTTCTTCAGCAACTTACCTCAGAGGGCATTCTCGTTGAGGACGAGAAGTCACTCGTCAGAACCTCATCGGGAATCTACAACGTGCTCCCTGACGGGCGTGTGGTGAAGGTCATTCTTCACATTACACAGAAGGCACTTTTCACGAGGGAGATTCCAGAAATCGAAGAGTGCCACAAGTATCACCTCTTCAACTGCTCCACACTGGAGATGATGCAGAGCATTGGACGCTCCGACCGATACCGCATGGCTTCGCGGGGCGATGGCCTGTTTAGCTACACGATCACGAGAAAACAAAATGTGGTGAGGCAGTATTCCGGCGACCAAGGTGCAGCTTTGTCTTTCTGCCGCAATTGTCTCGCCATCTACAATATTCGATTCAATCTGCGCGGCACGCGCTCCTTCGATCTTCGTCGCTTTATCGAAACCAACGAGCTGCACGGTGACGCTGCCGTGAGACGGATCGACTTGGATGACGTGCCGAATGTCTATGCCGACGATTGGGCCGAGATTGCACGGAGAACAAAGGAGGCCAGAAATCATCTTTGTGAGGATTGCGGAATCGATCTGTCATCTTCCGACCTCCGGCGATTCCTCCATGCGCACCACATCGACGGCCAGATGAACAACAATGTGATCGCCAATATCCGAGTGCTCTGCATCGCTTGCCACTCAAAGCAGCCGTTCCACGCTCATGTCCGCAACGACCGCTCATACGGTCAGTTCCGGCGGACAGCCACATTCATTCGCCACCAGGAAAGTCGCGGCTTCTCGCTGGATGCCGATTGAGAAAGCTCATTTTTCCAGGGCATACTCCCCAGTCTATGTGTAACCTATGTCCTCGGTCACTTTGTAACCGATCTCCCCGGTTCATACCAGGTAGCGTCCTCCGA
>VFJO01000317.1 GCA_009886045.1 Verrucomicrobiota bacterium | reverse complement strand
TCGCCGCCGACACCACACAGTGGGATAATGTGCGACTCGCCCCGCAGCATTTCGCCGATCTCAGAGGGCTGATGCCTGCGGAGTTGGGCCAAGACAACGGGGGTTACGCCAAATTCCTCATAAACCTCTCCTCCATTTTCACCAAACTCGGTTCTGCCAGCGTGTGGGGGGACGAGGACACTTCCGTGGCTGATTTGCGTCTCTATGGCTACCTCCTCTTCCGAGAGGCCCAGCAAAAAAGTCCGAATCTTCTGCTTGAAGATAATTGGCGTGTCCTCATTCAGAATTACAAGGACCCAACTTTTTGCGCCCAGATTTTGAGCTTCCGGCAAATGGATCAGGCAAAGACGGCAGACGATCTGGCCTACCGACTGGTGGTGCCGCCTGCCCTGAGATGATGCCTATGAAACGCCACTCCTCCACAGATTAGGCAGACTTTCACAGATCGGATGAAAAACAATTCTCACAGAGACGCCAAGATACGGAGGGGGGAAGAAAAATCTTGAAACCTGAAGCTTGAAACCTGAAGCACTCCCTCTGTGGTTAAATCATTCTTCACTAAAACTTAAAACTGCTATGCCTGCCGACCTTAAATTCCTCGATGCCTTGTCCGAGTCCCTCGGAGTCTCACTTGCTTTCTGCGAGGATTTGACCTGTTGCCTCTCCACGCCAGAGGGGTTCGAAATCCAAATTGAATCCGCGCCGGAGCAGGATGCCATCGTTTTTACCGCCGCGCTGGGCCCTGTGCCTGCCGGCGACGAACGCCTCCTCCGCCACCTCCTTGCCGCCAATTTTCTTTTCCAAGGCACGCGAGGTGAGTCGGTGGGGCTGGAGGAATCGACCGACCGGGCCATGCTTTGCCGCCAGTTCTCGCCATCGCGCCTCTCGCCCGCCGAGGGCGTGGAACTCTTCCGCCAATTTGCCAACACCGCGACCCGCTGGCGCCAGCATCTGGCCGAGGTCCCCGCCAGCGCCGCTCCGCCCCACTCCCCCGCCGAGGCCCTCCTGCGAGCCTGAAGCCACTCCCGCGACCATGCCTCCGAATTCCATCACCCTCGGTTTTCAAAAAATGCCCACCGTCACGGTGGATGGCAAAACGCATAAGTTTCAAGCCGACAAGGCTGGTGGCTATAACCAGATCACCGAAGGAGGCGTCACCTACTCGTTGGTGAAAGACGCCGCCTCGAACCGCTTCCAGATGACAATCAAGGGGGAACCGGCAGCACTGGAGAAATACAACTTCGCCGTCGGCAAAGGCCGCGTCACCGACGCAAAATTCGGAGGGGGCGATCTGATGGATCACTTTTTCAAGGGCTTCGTAAGTGCCGGAGATCAGAAAACAGTCGGTCAGGACTATTTCCAAAATTTCTCCATCGGCGGAGCCCACCTTGCAGATCGCACCGCTTTCCTCCAAAGCGGAGCCTGGGGGCTCGATGCCAATTCCACCCAGACAGAATTGCAACGCCTCGAGCAAAAAGCCAAAGAAGCCTCTGATTCGAAGACCACGGCAACAACCGAGCCCAAACAAGATGCGGACATCGCGAACGAGCCCACTGAGAAGCCACCGGGTGAGGAGAAGATCCATGAGCCCATCGATAGCGAGGAATACACTCTTATCGCCACATCCACTGGTCCGCTTTCCAGTGATGAATTGGCATTCCTTAAAAAGGAAGTTCATGAAAATTACCACGAGAGCCTCGATAAATTGGTCTCAAAAATGGACAATACCTCTCTCCGACAGGTCCAAAATGCGTTGAAAAAAGTCAATGGCCGCGAGATGGCCCATCAGATTTTGTCCGAAAAGGATGATGCGCTTTTTCCAAAAGCCACTTCACTATCCTTTGGCGAACTCGCCCAAAAAACCGAAGCCAACCTCGCCAATCTGGGCCTGAAGGCCAATCAGACGAATGGAGACGGCAATTGCTTTTTCCACGCCGTGGCTGATCAAGGTTTTTTTAATCAGCAATTGGTTCGCCGACAAGTCGCAGGCGCAATGAGCGATATCATCCGGCAGCCAAAGAATACAGACCTGCCTTTTCCCAAGGGGCTTGGTGGCAATCCTCCCACGCAGGACCAACTCGCCAATACCCTTCTCGATGCCTTCACTGCCGGCGATCAGGCTTGGGGCGAAGATCTCCACTGCGCGTATGTGGCCCGAGCCTTCGACCGACCGGTTGTTCTCATCGCACCTGACCGCATCGCTGTTTACGAGAAAGACGAGGAGATTCGCCAGATCACTGAGGCCTCCGAGTTGCCCAAGAATGCCATCTTCCTCTCCCACAAAGGCGGCAACCACTGGGAATCCGCCTCGCCGATTAAGCCTTGACGGAAATGACTCTCACAGAGGCGCCAAGACACGGAGGGGTAGGGGAAGAAAAACTTGAAACCTGAAAGCTGAAACCTGAAAAAATCTTATGCCAAATGCCATCTTCCACCATCTCCTGCAAGAATTCACAAAATCCGTCGGCCTCGATCTCGAGGTGCCGTCCGCCGAGGATCTCGAGTCCTTTGAATTCACTCACGAGGGAACCCGCTGCACGGTGCGTCCGGCGGGAGATGATGCTCTTGTGATTGTCGAAGCCGATGCCTTGCGGCTCGACAGCCTGCCGGTTCTCGAGCGCTCGCGGGCCTTGCGTTTTCTACACGGTCTAAACCGCGCCGCGCTGGCCACCAACCATCTCTTGGCCACGCTGGATGTGGATGACGATATACGCGTTTCCAAGAGCCTGCTCCTCCAGGGCCTCACCGCAGCCGCACTGGCCGATGAGATGGTGTCGGCGGTCGAAGCCGCCCGGAGCCTCGCGCGCAGTTTGCAGATTTTGTCTCAGGCCGATAAGGCTCCGGAAGCAGAACCAGCTCATTCCGCTTCCATGCCATGCCCGCTGCAACTCGCGTAGGACGCGCCCTTAACCATGCCTACACCCTCGTTGAATATCAGTTCCGTGGCCGCCAAGAGCGGCAGTCATGCGATCAGCAAACCCGATACCTCCGCCGCCGAGGCCCGCCAGGTCTTGCGCGACATGCGCGCCCAGCTGGTGCGCGCGGATGGAACTATTTCCTCCGGCTACCTCTCGATCAACTCCCGGAAGGATGGCTCCGTGCACCTCGAAACACGCGGACGCCACGAGTTGGGGAGCTTCCACTCCGATAAAAAGGACGCCACCAACATTGTTCGCGACCTCATCCGGGAAGGTTACGGCAAGCATCTTGGCACGGAATCCGAGACGGCCTTGCTGGGCGAACTCAACACCTACCTGCAAACCACCGACAAGCGCCTCGGCACGCAGAGTTTCGTGAAGTTGATCGACCGGTTGGAAAAAAACATCGCCGCCGCCGAGGCAGCCCCCCAAACCGCCGCAAAGGTCAAAGCCGATGTGCGCTTCAAAGCCAATTTCAATCTCAAGCTCAAAACGGAAGGCTGCGCGCCGCAGGCGAAATCCCAGTTTGGAAAAATCCTCGATTCCGTGCACCCCGACACTGCCTCACTCTTCAAGCACATCCTCTCCCCCGGTGTCTCAAAGGCCCGCAATGTATCATCCCGCACGCAAGTTGTCGGCGATGCCGACGGCAGCATGTGCCGCACCGCTCTCTCCGCCATCAACAGCGGGCATATGCAGCTTCAGGAGCCGGAACTCAAGCTCCTCGCCGAGGTCATGGATGCCGAAGCCGAAGCCTCCCGGGCCTATGATCAAAAAGAAGACGAGACTCTCCTCGCATTTCAAAAAAATCCGGACATCGCTGCCAAGCTCGACCAAATCGTCGCTAACGCCACCTTCAAGCCCGGCCATCACAAACTCGTTTTCATCGGCGACATCGTTCACGACCGATTCTGCAACAACAAAGCCGCTATGGAGCCACTCATTCGCGGCCTCCATGCCCAAGGTGCAGTGTTTATCACAGGCAACCACGATGTTTACAACGAAGTGAATCCCGAACACAACCTGCAACTCGATGGTGGGCAGATTCTTCAATCTCTCATCGACGGGGAAATCGCTGCCGGAAAGAAAGAGGCCGAAAACAAACATTACGAATACACCGCCGACGATGCGGAGTCCGACCGTGAGAACGCTCTCGCCCGCTTCGGAAACTTCGAAGATATCAAGCTCCAAAACGGCTTCCATGGGGTCCGCCAGCTCGACAAGGCCGCCTCCGACAAGTTGCTGAAGGAGTGCTTCACCAACGCCCACTTCGATTCCCAAACAAATGCCCTCTACACCCACAACGGATTCGAGCACTCCGGGGTGGACGATGTTTACCTGACCGCTTTCGGCTTCCTCCGCGCCCAAAATGCCGAGGAACTCGCCGCGAAAATGAACACCTGCGATTTCAATGCGACCGGAATGGGGTTCAACGAAATCGCAAAGGAAATCCCTGGCTTCAGCAGTAAATTCCGTGAACAAGAAAACCATGGCATCGATAAGCATGGATTCATCAACAAAACTGCCTTCCGTCCCGACGACTCGCGCATGAAAACCGACCAACTCGGCCCAGCTGGAAGAAGTAAGGACGGAAAGGCCGTCACTGTTATCCACGGCCACAATGCCCAGCATGGCA
The DNA here is from genome assembly GCA_009886045.1 of Verrucomicrobiota bacterium. Lineage (GTDB taxonomy): Bacteria > Verrucomicrobiota > Verrucomicrobiia > Chthoniobacterales > Terrimicrobiaceae > UBA967. Next base: position 19,231 of record VFJO01000317.1, on the reverse strand, counting down.
CCGATGGAAATGTGGAAAACCTCAACGCCCGCTCCTGCGACGGCGTCACGCCGATCACGAAAGTTTATTGACCCGAAAAACGCCACGCCCGCTCAGTGAGGTTCTACACGCTCAAGCACAGCGCCGGACGGCTCGAAATCACCCGCGACGAGAACAAAATGAAATCCGCCTTTCCAACCAAAAAAACCGAAAGGCCAGCCTGAAGAGATTGTAGTGCCTTTGGAAAGAGCCCCGAGGTTTTATGCGGGTTTCCGGTCGGCCATGAGAAACTTGGGTTAAGAATCAGAGGGATGCCACGGTCCCAGGCTTCGATGAGGTGGATTCGGAATTGGGGCGGTGCTTTGTGGTGCCACGGTGAGGGCCTGCGAGAAAAATCTCGACTACTCGGCACCGTATGGGCGGAGCGCCAGCAGGCGGTCGTCGAATATCTGACGGTAGAGGGCCTTGGCCACCTCACTCAGAAACGAACGGTCGATGAGATCGTGCACGGCGGATCGCTTTTCTGGCAGAGAGAGGAGAAAGGCCGTCGCGACCTCTGCGGCGATCCCGCACCGCCGTGATAGCTCCAAGAAGTCGGCGTAGCCATGAAATCCATTGGCCTCGAAGAACGGCGTGGCGAAGTTCCCGTGAAAGAGGTCGAGAGCCAGGCGCGATTCATTCGGCAGGTGCAGCGAGGTATTGAGCAGATCGTAGGCGGGGCTCAGCGCATGGTCGCCGGATGGCGTCTCGAGTAGTGAAAAATTTTTAAGGTGGGCGTCCCCATTGCCGACCAAATAATTGAAGACGACCTGCCGAAAGAAACGCTCGATGGCGATCTTCCATGCTGGACAGAAGGTGCGGACAAGCCGCCCACATTCCTCATAACTTCCCTCATACTTGAAATTTCTCCCGGCGGTTTGCGCGCTCCGTCCGGAGAGTTGGCAAAAGTCCTCCTGCCGCAACTTGCCGCCGGAGTCCACGGCATGGTCAAATCGCCTCACCACCAGGGCAGGCACGCCATCCGGAAAGAAGACGAGTCCGCATGGCGCCGTCCTGAGACGAAAAACCTGCGTAGCCAGTTGCATGGTCAGGTGCTCGTTGGCGGGAACATCCTCCGGAAGTTCGAGCGCTGCCGCCATGACAATGGGGATCGGCTTGAGGAGGTGTGTGCCATCAAGCGTCGTGGGCTCGAGGGTGTTGGTCACGAGGCGTAGCGAGATTTTTTCCTGAATTCCCGAGATCGACATGCGTCCCGAGTTTTCTCCGCGAAAGCTCTGGAATGCCGCGCGGTCGAAGGGCAGGCGCCACGCGACCCGCGCACCACCCCACAAGTTTTTGCGGGCGGCGGACGAAAACCCGGAGCCTTTGATCGGCTTCAAGGTCGAGAGACAGACGGACTTCATGGTTCAAGCCTCCTTACGGTCACGGCACCGATGACATCGCCTCCGGCCGTTTCCAAGAGGAGGCCGAAATCATCATTCTCATCAATCTGGTGAGTCCGACACTGAATCTCTCGCAGCGTCCCCTCTGCCAGCAAGCCGGAGAAAAAGGGAAAGAGCTGCTTCGCCTCGTAGGGTTCCGCTCGGCAGGGAAGAGTCAGGCTGATGGCGCGCGGATTCGGACTGGCCAGAAACTCCCTGAGATACTGAAAGCGGTATCCATTCTCTGTCTCCTCGATCAGCCCGCAGTCCCAGTTATCGAGCAGGACGATCCCACGCCGTCCGCTCATGATTCCTTGCTTACCTCAGTGGCGTTCGTAAAGGCCCCAGGCGCGGTGGGCTTCAGCAAAATCTGGAGCCCGAGCACTTGAAGCACTTTTAACAACGTTTCCATCGTGGGGTTTCCTTTACCCGTCTCGATATCACTCAATCCATGAAGGCTCAATCCTGAGAGCCTCGCCAAATCCGCTTGGGACACCCCCAATTCGCGGCGTCGCTCTCGTAATGTTTTCGAGATTTCTGCAAAGCTAACATTCATTTAAATGAATAATCAACCATTCTCACGGCGGTTGTCAATTGTAAGCTTGTAGGATATTCACTAAAATGAATATCTTTAGAGGGGTCGTCTATTTTTTAGAATGGGAGCGTCGCCTTCCCAACCCTTCGGATTGGCCGATGATGGTTTTCGGATTGGCCAGTTTCGGGGGATCGGAAATACCTTCGAGGAGGTTTTGGCTTTGAGGTTGGGAAAGAGAATAGTGGCGTTTGTCTCGAAGTGTCTGGATACCCTCATCCCATGCCAGAAGCATGCGTTTTCCAAGATCGCGAAACTCGGCGTGTTCTCGGATGGCTTCATGGACATGGGCGGCGGTGTCGGTGATGGCTTCACAGATGGATTCGATCATCGGAATCTGCTCCCGGAGGGGGATTCCAAATTCCAAGGCAATGAAGTTTTTGAGGTTTTTTCCAGGCGCCCAAGTCTTCTTGCCCATGAAGCCAATGCCCGGCGGTTGGTTTTGATAGCCAGAGTAAACCACCGTGGCCGAATCCAAGTCGGGCGGCACCTCTGGGAGCACCATCCTCCGGCAGGGGCCAAATATCCACTGCGGAGGGCGCAGCACCACTCCGCGTCAACTCCCGATGTGAAACCGTCCAAACAACGCCATGCGACCTCAACGCCGCTTTTCTTCGACCCAGAGGAGGGGCTGGGAAGATCACGAATAAACACGAATAAAACCGGCAAGGAAATTCTCCGGCGAAGCCGCTCCCGATTCATGAAAATTCGTGGTCAAACTCGAAAACAGTTTTTCAGACAGAAGGACAGGAGGGGTTTCTGAAAGCAGTGGCTCGCACAAAACGATCCGCTGCGATGCGGAGCAATTCATTCACTCTCTGTGCTCTCCGTGGTTAATTCTTCTGAATTCGGCTTGAATCCGCCCGCGAGGGATTGCGCTGGCAAATTCAGAAATCCTGAGGCATCGGTAGGTCTTTTACACAGACCTGGAGCGAAGCGAAGATCGACGAACGAAGTCTGCCCGAAGGGAGATCTCATCGAGTCAATTTGAAAAAATTACGGAATGAAAAAGTGGCGAGGCTGCGGACTCAGTAAGTTATGGGTCGTCGCTCAAGAAGACGCAGCAATGCCCAGTCCCAGGGATCGCGTTCGCCCTTGGAGGGCGTCGGGTGCTAGCCCGCGCCCGCCAGGGACGGGTCAGGAGTGGATGGCCGACCAGACCAGCGCCGCATTCACGGCGGTGTAGATTCCGAGCGATGCGACGCCGATGATGATATTCCAAAACAGGATTTTCTTCTCGGCGACATGACGGTGGAGCATTTCGCGCGAGGCGATCGTGCACAGGATTCCAAAAAATATGTAAGCCAGTGTGGCAACATGGATGGAATCCAAGAGCGTAAAAACATCCGCTGTGCCGAGTTCTGTGTTCGTGCCCTTCATGCTCACGCACGCTGCGAAAAGCGAACCAATGAGAATCGAGAACCTTGGGAGCATTAAAAAATTGTCGAAGACGATGAAGAATGAAAGGAAAGCCAGGATCGTTGCGATATAGGGAATCGCGGTGAGTTTCCAAAAAACAGCGCTCGATTGGCGTTCGATTTCGATATCAAGCGTGAGGTTGGCGTATTCACTGCTGGAAAAATTTGACTTGGAGGGATTTCCAAAATTTGTGCCATACTTGTGAACATCGGTTTGAATAGTAAAATTTCGCAAACGCCACCCGGCAGGAAGCACGGTTTCCTTTGCCGAGGAGTTGATTTTATCAGCTGAAAAACGGAGATGCGAGGCATCCAGCGTGCTTTCTTCGATCGGGATTTGGAGGTGGAGACGGTCCAAAGGGAAATTTTTGAGACTCCAATCTTTCCGGAACTTTCCTGAAATATTGGTGTAAGCCCACAGCTTTCCGTTCAACAATTTTTGATCGGTATTCACCCTCTCCACGGAAATACCGGTTGGGTAATCCAGCGACTGGATCCAATTCTCCATGTCCGGAGGAGTATGTGCCCAAAGCCAAAAATCAGCTTGGAATGAAGAGGACTTGGGATCGAAATCGTGCAACTCGACCATATAAACTCCAAGCGGGATTGTTCTGGTGGCGTTTCCCGATTCTGACGCCCAGCCGCTCGGGCAAAGGGCGAGGCATCCCGTCAGAAAAATCAAAATCGCAAAAATTTTGGCAAGACGGGGTATCCCATCCCGTAAAAAAGGAGTTGCACATTTTTGCTCAAGATTCTCGATGTAGAGTCCGGTGGATTTAAAACAAATGGGATTAATGAGTTGCAAGGTCAATAGACCGCCGAACCAAGCACGAAAATCGGACGATGCGAAAGAATAAGTGCTGTCAGGAGTGATCATTTTTGTCGCACGACTCGGTATCCGAGGACTCTTTGACAATTGCGGCGAGTAATCGGAGCATGGGGACGAGGAAAAAAATAATCGCCAGAGAGATGAATGTCCAATGCAGAAGCAGGCAGGTCTTGGACATCCAAGGGGAGTTCATTTCCTGAGAAGTTTGGAACCAGATAAAAAAGGAGGCCACGAGGGCGAGCAGGCTCGACAGAAAGAGATGAATGCCGGTGCGGTAGATTTTTTTGAGAATCTCCTCGGAGGCAAAAGTCGGGGGCACCCGGCACCAGTTGAAGGCCAGGCCGCTGAAGGTAAGAATGACAACGAAAGATGTGAGAGAGAGTATTTCATTCTTGCTGGAGGCTTCCGAAAATTGCGTCACCACGAGCAGGAGGGAAATCAAAATCAATGCCAAGGCGATGACAACGCAAACCAGCATGAGGAGTTTTTGCTGAAGTTGAGGAAAGCGATTTGGCATGGAGAGAGATTTTTTAGACAAAATTTACAGAATTTACAGAATGAAAAGATGGGAAGGTGCGGATTGTCCTTTGCGGCAGGGGCGGTTTGATTTTTCCTCGTAAAAGCGAGCGGCAAGGAATTTTTAGTCCTTTTGTCAGGATACGCGCTTCCTCGCGGATTTTCAATTCCACGAAAAAACGCTAATTGGAGGTATTCAGGCAGGTTCTTCAAGAAAATCCGTGGCGAAGGGATCTGGGGAGTGGATCCGCTCAACCTTCACGCCGTAAGCACCTTCGAATGCCCGGTTGTGGATCCGGCGCAGGGATGACCATTTGACCTCAAAAGCCCGCAAGCGTTCGCCTTGCTTGATTACCAAGTCCACCTCTGACTGGGACCGGGAGCGCCAAAAGAAGAGTTCCGCCGGCGAGCCCAGCAGGAGATTGTGCTTTGCCACCTCGGCAATGGCCCAGTTTTCCCACAAGGCACCGATGTCTGGCCGGAGGGGGTCCGTGGAAAACATGCTCAACAGGGCGTTGCGCACGCCCGTGTCCCAAAAAAAGATTTTTTGGCTCTTGGCAATTTCCTTGCGTGGATTCGTGCTGAACGAGCGTAGACGGAAAATAACGAAGGTCTGTTCCAGAAGATCCAAGTAACGCTCCACTGTCGGCCGGGCCATGCCGAGCTGGTTGGCCAGTTCATTCACCGAAACCTCGGATCCGGCCTGGTGTGCGAGCAAGAGTAGGAGACGCTTGATGAGATCCGGCGTTTTGACCAGACCCGCTTGCAGCACATCTTTCCAGAGGTAATCCGAACTCAGTTCCCGCAGCAACGAATCGGGATGTCCGCTTGTGACAATCTCCGGGTAGCTCCCAAATGCCAATCGTTGCATGAGAAAGGCTCTCAGCTGCGGGGCAAAGTGTTCACGCAGTCGGGCCGGTTCCGCATTGGCCCAGGTTTGCGTGCGCAATGTCTCGGAAAAGACAAGCGGCGGCAGCATGAGTTTGCGGTTGCGGCCGGTCAGGCTCTCTGCCGCCTGGTCGATCAAATCCAACGAGGAGGAACCCAACAGGAGAAACTTGGTGGGAACCCGTGCATCATGCCAGCCCTTGATGATGCGGGCCGCCTCGGGCAGTCGCTGCGCTTCATCGATTACGAGAACCTCTGGGTTGCCGAGGTAACGCATTCCTTCGCCGGGGGACAATGCAGCCGCCGCCAGAAATCGGGCCTTGTCTACCTCAATATCGAAGTTCAGAAACTCTGCTGCCTTCCCCGTCAAGCTGTGCTCGACTAATGTCGTCTTACCAACCTGCCTCGCACCGAGAATCAGCCCGACCTTGTCTCCTGAGAGGATTTCCTTCAATCGTCGTTCGGCTTTTCTTTTGAGATACATAAATTACAAAATAACCTCTTATTTTGTATACTTCAATATACAAAATAGCATGTTAAAATCTGCCTGCCGCGAGCTGCCCCTGCCATTTAACCCAAAAAGAGTGTTTTAGACAGGAGGACAGGATTTACAGGATTGCAGGAGGCGTCTTTAAAAGGCGCGGCCTGAACAAAAGAATACTCTCCAATTTGTAGCAATTCATTCACCGTTTGTGCTCTCCGTAACCTCTGTGGTCAATTCCGCTGAATTTGGTTTTATCAGGTTTTTTGATTATCACAGGCGGTCTGCAGGCAGGGCAGGGGAGTGGAGCCGCTTTCGATCTGGAATGTGGTGTGTGAAATCTCAAATTGTTCGTGAAGCCCTTCGCCGAGTTCTGCCAGAATTTGATCGGGGTCACTCTGGCCGGGGATGACGAGATGGGCACTTATCGCATTTTCGGTGGTGCTCATGGCCCAGACATGCAGGTCATGCACTCCGGTGACGCCCGCTTGGCGCTTGAGAAAGTTCTGAATTTTTGCGATGTCGATTCCCTCGGGGACGGCATCCATCGACAGCGCGATGGCCTCGGAAAAGAGTTTCCAGGTTCCTGCTCCGATGAAGACGGCGATGAGCAGGCTGGTCATTGGGTCAACCCAGTTCCAGCCTGTGAACATAACCAGCGCGCCGCTTAGAATAACGCCTGCGGAGACCCCAGCATCCGAGAGTAGGTGGAGAAAAGCGCCACGCACATTGAGATCGTTACGGCTGCCGGGCATGAGATTCCAAGCGCTCAGGCCGTTCACCACGAGAGCGACCGCTGCAACGATCATCACCACACTGCCGTTGACCGTGGAGGGTTCGCGAAAGCGCAGCAAGGCTTCCCAGGCGATGCCACCTGTCGCCAGAAGCAGGAGCAGTCCGCTGAGCAATGTTGCCAGCACGGTGGAGCGCTTCAGGCCGTAGGTGAAGCGCCCTTTAGGCAGGATTTTTGACATTCGGAAGGCCGCCCAGCTCAGGATGAGGCCGAGGAGATCAATCGATGTGTGACCAGCATCAGCCAGCAGAGCCATGGATTGCGCCATGGTGCCAAAGATGATCTCGGCAAGGACGATGAGGGAATTCAAAACGAGGCTGATGAGAAAGGCCCGGCCTGTCTGGGTGTCTGCAGAATGGTTGTGATTGGCGCTCATGGGCGTTGTCCGTTTAGCGTGAAACCCTAATCCCTGTGTATCAAAAAAATTGGCACCGGGGTTGCGCTATCATTTCCCCGTCTCGAATTCCACCCATCGCTGGTTCGGAAAAAATGGAGAGCCGCCTGTGTGCAGTCGCAAGTGCCCGCAGGCACCGAGCGTGAGCGTGTATTCTTGATAATCTACCATGAAAACGCTCGCCTTGCGCGTGTCGTAGTGTTTGCGGAGATCCTGCATACGCCATGATCCATCCGGTGCGCGGGCTATGTTGCGCCACTTGAGGTCTCCGACCAGCCATCCCGCTTTGGCCATCGCTTCGGGGAGTATGGCGATGCGGCCCACGAGCTCGTTTTCGATAGGCGCGACCCGCAAAACACAGCCTTCGAAAGCATCGCCTGTTCTGCGCCAGAGGCCTTCGGGGATGCGGTCTTGGGGAAGAATGAAATGCAAAAAATCCACCTCCATCTCATAACCAATCTCCAGCATCTGCGCAATGCTGGATGGTGGCCCAATCCGGCAGTCATAGACAGCCGCTGCAATTGGCGCGGCAGCGCCCGCCTTCCGCAAAAAATGATTTTGCGTCCATGATTTTGCCAAAAAGAACCAAGCCAAATTCGGCAGTCATAGACAGCCGCTACAGTTGACGCGGCAGCGCCCGCCTTCCCCAAAAAATGATTCCACCCATCCATGATTTTGCCAAATCCCATGCAATAGCTTGCCAGCGGTCGGGGTCGGCATTAAATGCACATCGTTTCATGATCCTTCGTATCCTCAATCCGCCCCACACCGGTGCCCAGGCCGAAATCGGCCCGGAGGCGCTCACCATCGGCTCCGGCATGGATTGCGACTTGATCTTAAACGATCCGCTGCTCCAACCGGAGCATTGCAAGGTGCGCCTGACGGGTGAGGGGATTGAGATCGAGCTCACCGGCGGGGCGGCGCATCTTGATGGCGAGGCGGTGGAGAAAAGCCCATTCACTGCGAGGGCCGGTCAGGTGCTCACCATCGGATCTACCCACATGGCGTTCGGTGAGGCGGGTGCGGTGTGGGATGCCGTAGTGATCCCAACGCTCCGCACGCTTGGCGGCCACGCTCCAACGGCGATGAGTCTCGATGCCGACAAGTCCTCCTCCACCACTCCAAGCTCCTCTGTTTCGACGCCTCCGCCCGCTCCGGGCTTCATTCCGCAGGGGGTCAAGATCGGCATGGCCGTTGCCGTCTCGCTCGCGGTGGTTTTGATTTTGGCGCTCTTTTTTTACAACACAGACCAAGAGCGAGGTATGGAAAGCAAGGTGAGGGGAGGCGATAATGCGAGCGATTTTTTTAAAGCGGATATGTATAAAACCGACCTCGATAATGAAGCCGCTGAAAAGGTTGCCGACCAGATCAAACGCGAGGTGTCTGGTGCCACGGTGACTGACGGTGAGAGGAGTGGGAAAGCTTTCTTGCGAATTTTTGTGCGCTCTCGGAGTCAGGCCAATGAGGTGCAAAAGATCGTCAACGCCTCGCCGGTGCCGGTGTTCTCGGAGATCGTCAGCCTCGAAGAGATCGAGAAATCGGCTGAGATGATGGCCTCCATGAAGGGTTTCGCGCTGGATGTGACCTTTGCGAAGGATGGCACAGCCTACTGGAAGGGTTATCTGCCAAAGGTCGAGGATTGGAAAGAGGTGCAATCCCGCATGGAAATCGACCTCCCTTACATCAAGGAGAGCGTCAGTAATCTCGTCTACGCAGCCGATATCGAAAAGCGTGCCAACACTCTCCTCGCCGAGGCGGGCATCAAGACACAGCTCTCATTCAGTGCCCTCCCGCGCGAGATAATCATCACCGGCACGATCCCTGAGAATCAGAACGAGACTTGGAATCAAGTCTGTGCCAAGCTTCGTGAGGAGTTCGGAGGCTTGTTAACGCTGTCGGACAAGATCGGATCCGGCAAAGCCGTGGTTATTTCGACCAATCCCTTCCACTCGCCGATTGCAGGAGTGACGCTTGGGGCCATCCCATCCGTGGTGCTTGTCGACGGTCAGAGAATCTACGCGGGAGCTGTTCTGAAAGACGGCTCGGTGCTGACATCCATTACAGAAACAAATTTGACTTTCAAGGGACCCAAAGGAGCGCTCTCGATTCCGATCCGAGGCAACGGCCTTCCTGAGAATGCGAACACAAAATAGTAAGCATTTTGCGGACACGTTTTCTTTTGACAGGTTCCGATGAACGGCTACTTTGGCGGGATGTTTGAAGCTCCTCCGAATTTGCCCCAGTGGACTGATTTGGGCGAGCAACTTTCTGGTCCTGACAGCGAAAGCAAGAGAGCAGATGTTCTGGCTCGCCTGCAATGGCTTGAAGACCGCGCCAAAACATCCCTCTACTCTCCAAACTGTGAAGAGCCCGCTCGCTTGGAGGCTCTCACACGCGCCATTAGTCATGCCCGCACGATTGCCGAGAAGGTCTTCCAGCCCGTCGATCTTTCGGCTCTCTAATTTCCACACTCACACACCATCAACTCCCAAACTCAATAAAAAATGTCTACTACAACAGGAATCGGCGGCGGAAACAGCATCGGCTACAACGAACTTTTTAACCAAAAAGCAACCGATACAGGAAGAACCCTCAACGAAACCATCAGCGATCGCTTCGAAGATGTGAACAAGGCATTGGCCGAAGTCCAAAAGAGCCCGGGAGATCCGGGTAAGCTGATGGCGCTCCAAGTTGCCATGAATTCCCTGCAACAGGTCATGTCAACCACGACTCAGTTGATCAACAGCTTGAAAACCATGACAGAGGGAATCAATCGCAACATCTAACCGATTTTTAATCAACTCATGACTGTTTCCTTTGCCTCAATTCCTGTCCCTGGTTTTTCCATCCAGAGCGTTGCGGATAGCTTCATGAACTCGGTCACTCAGACCGCTAACAACCTGCAAGCTTCCATCAATTCCGTAACTCCCGGCGATCCGCAATCGGTCTTGAATGTGCAGCTCCAGATGGCGCAATACACGCTCACCCTATCGACCGTGTCGCAGTCCATCAACGCCCTCACAACGATTTCTCGACAAGTTACGCAATCGATCGGCCAAGCCTAAGTTTTTTTCGCCTTACGCGCCTTTCTAAAGATATGACATTGGCTTCGATTCCCAGCGTGAACGCGTCCCCGTCGTCCCTTTTTCCGTTAGAAAAGGACATGCGGGTTCTTTTCTACGAGTTGGGCGTTGTTGGGGTAAACAACCTGCTTGGCTACGAAGCGCTGCTGCTTTTTACCGAGTTGCAGCAAGCGGAACCCGAGGCACCCTATCCGCTCGTTGGCCTTGGTTTGCTGGCGATGGCAACAGGCGACGCCCATGGAGCCAAGCAGCATTTCAACCACCCCATTGTCCTGGACAGTCCTCTGGCTCCTTATGCCCAAGGATATCTTGCCATGACCTACAAGCTCAACGGAAACTCAGGCGGGTTTCAAGAAGCCTCCGAGGCTGCTAAGTCGGCGTCGAATGAGGAACTCCATAAAGCCTTGGACGAGATCGAAAATGCGGTTATCGACCTCTCCCAGCGATAAATCACTCTACCTACAAAAAATAACCATGACCATCGATTCCATCAATGCTGTCGGATCAACTCCTGCAGCCCAGTCCATGGCGGTTGGGAATCCCCAAGCGCGCAAGGTTTCGGACGCCGAGGCGACCGACTTTCAAAAAGCTGTGGAGGCAGGACCTGCAGTGATCGACTATAGCAAGGTCACAATGTCGCAGTTTCAAGAGCAATTTAATAAGGGTATCTTGCTCAACGGGGTTGCAAATGCCGCCAATGACCGTGAGGAGTTGCGGAAAACCATGGAGGAGCAAAACTAAGGCCCCTCATGGCTTCTGTCGATCCCATCTCCGCCCTCCTTGCTCAAGCAGCTCCGGCACCCATGTCAGTCGGCGCCCCGGCTCCATCAGCGGCGGCGGTCAGTGCATTCCAATCCGCGATGGATGCCCCTTCGGCTGACTCGTTGGGATTGTCCAAGGCGATGTTCGGCACCTCGGCCCAAGCCGCGGAGTCGGTGCAAACAGTCGGCGCCCCGATGCTCCACATTCCTGGAAATTTTGAATATCTCCCTGGCACGGTTCGCGTTTTGGAGTCTGTCCTTCCTACCCTTCCCAATTCCCTTCCATCCCCTGTGGAATTGCTCTCCGCGCAAATGAAGATCAGCGCGATCCAGCTCGAATGGCAATTCATCGCCAAGGCCACAGGCACCGCCGTGCAGGGCATCCAATCTTTGGTGAATTCACAGGTCTGATTTTTTTATGGAACCAGCGACTTTCGATCTTGCCGCGATGGAGCGCTCGAACAAGGCCAGCTGGATGAGATTCAGCGCCGAGTGTGACCGCTTGCAGGCCCTCCTCACCTCGAGAAACCTCTCGATCGACGACCTTGGCGCGTTGCTCCTCAAGCTCGACCCGAATGCCATGGCCCAAGTCGGTCAAATCACCAGCAGCCTCCGCGAAACCCTCACCATGCGTGAGAAGGGGAGGGAGTATTTTCAAGCAGCCTCGGCCGAGGCTGGTCCGCTCATGCCCTCCCGCCTGCGCCGCCTCAACCGCGTCTAATTCCCAAAATGTCCAGCATCACCGCAGATTACAGCACCCGCGTTCAAGGCGACTACAAAACCGCCAATCCAACTCCACGCACTGAGGCCGAGGTCAAAGCAAAGATCGTCGAGGTTCAAACAGAAAACCTCAAAGCCATCGAGAACGGGCTGGATCAAAACTCGGCCGGGTGGGGCGATAAAGTCAAAATCCAGGTTCCTGCCGACGCCAAAGGGAATCCGATTTTCAGACCCAGCGCCCAAGACTGGGAAAATGCTGCGAAGACCGACAGCTTCGCCACAGTCGAGGACACCCCTTCCGGCCTTGCGACCCGATTTTACGGGCTCGATCTGGTTGATCTCGGCAATTCTTCCGACAACCTGACATCCAACAAGGCGTTTTTGCGAGAACTCCAAGACGCGCTTGGCAAGGGAATCACTTTTCCTACGACCGAGGCCATTCCTCGCTCGGAAGTCGGCGATGTGGCTCGAGCTCTCCAGGCCAGACAAAGCGCTCTCAGCGCCTTGGAGCGCGCCATGGGAAATCCCAACGCCGGCACGATGAATCCACCCTGGGAGCGCGTGGATATCAAGGTTCCCGCTGACGCCAAGGGCAATCCCATCACAAATCCCAGCACCAGGGATTGGATCGATGCGCAGAAAAACAACCGCTGGGCGACCGTTTCAGACAAGCCAGCCAATCTCGCCTCCGAATACTATGGGCTGAAGATTGACATGGCTAATTGGCGCGCCTCCTACAAAGACAACAAGGCCGCCTTTGGGCAAGCTTCCCAGGAGGGAATCCAGAGGTTTGACAGCTATATCCGGCAAGCTAATGGGCAATTCTCCATCGGTGCGGTGATCGATATCCCCAACGCCGGTAAAATTCTTGCGGAGGTCTTCAAAGTTCTCGGGCCAGCTTACAATGACCAACTCGTCAAAGCGAACGATCTTAAGGAACAGATGGATTCCCTCAGGAAAAAAAACGACGGGCTCCAAAAACTCGAGAACAGCATTTCCGACAACAATACCGCCGGCAGCAATAGTGTGGACTTCGATGTCCCGACCAAACGCTATGTCTACGATAGCGATGGCAACAAAGTTATGGACTCCAACGGAAAACCAAAGACGGAAGCCGTCGGCACCCCGCCCTCCGACCAAGACTGGGCCCGCGCGGCCGAGTGGAAATCGGTGAAGGAACTCAATGGCGGGAAGGACATGAATGGTCGCGATGCCGCCAACAAATACTTCGGTATCCAACTCTCCCATGTCGAGGGCAACAACGCCCACAATATCAATCTTTCAAACAACATCCAAAAAATCGGGAATGCCCGCACCTCAGTGCAGTCCGAGATGTCCAAGCTTAGCGGTCAATTCGATTTCTACATGGGCAATGCCCAAACAAACCTCCAAAACGCGAACAAAATCATTGCCAGTGTGAACGATATGATGATGGGCATCGCCCGCGGAATCTGACCTTTTTTCAATCTCAACTTAAAATAATCCATGAGCCAAGACAACCCAACAATGCCGACCGACGATCAAATCCTGCAAGCGATCCAAGATGTGATGAAAGGCAAGCCAGTTTACGAAGTGGCTGGCTGGACCACCGAGCAAATCAATGCGGTCTACACGAATGCCTACCATCTTTACAAAGCCGGTTCCTACGAGGAGGCGATGAAAATTTTTCGGCCTCTGCTGGTGATGGATTCCACCGACAATCGCATCTGGATGGGTTTCGCCGCCTGTGCGCAGATGCTCCGACAATACGACGAGGCCCTCAAGGGCTACGGCTACGCCTCCCTCCTTGATCCCGAAAATCCCAAGCCGTTCTTCCACGCGATGGAGTGCCATATTGCTCTTAAGAACTATCCAGAGGCTAAAGTTGCTGGTGATTATGTTGTTGGAGTCGCCGAGAGCAAGCCAGAGCATGAAAAAATGCTGGCTCGCACAAAACTCTTGCTCAAAGCCATCGAATCACGCCTTTCCTAACCTCACCCAAAGTCCATGGCATCCATCAACCCGAACTCTCCGCTTCCCCCAGATTCTGCCAAACTTGGTGCAAATCCGCCTCCAGTCGAGGCTGATGAGGGCGCAGTGAAGGATTTTGAAGAGGCTCTACAGCAAAATCCTCCTCAGCAGGCACGATCAAATAGTATGTTCGACAGCTACACGGTCGATGATTCTCGATCCGTGTCGCTCTTTGAGAATTTTAAGGTAGATGCAAGGCCCTCTGAACCAACAAAAACGGACGATACAATCGACATCGACAACTACGCGCCGGAAAACCCGCCCGAACCGCCCAAGCCTGAGGAGAAGAAGTCCGATTTCTGGGGTGATTTCAAGTCTGGCGTGCAAAAAGGTGTTGACTCCGCGAAGGATTTCCTCGCCAAACCCGAGGTCGCCCAGTTTGTGCGTGCCGCCAACATCGTTTTTGCTGGGGCCATGGTTGTCACGGCCGGCGTGTTGATTGCTACAGGAGTCGGTGCCCCCGCAGGCATCGCCGCCCTCGCGCTCGCTGGCGCTGCCGGCCTCGCCATGCAGCTTCCTGCCGTGCATGACAAGCTCCAAGCCGGCGTCGTGGCACTCATGGGGCCCGTCCTCGGTCAGGAAACTGCCAATAAACTCGCTCCCCTCGTCACGCAGGGAATGATTTCCGGATTGATGATCGCCATCGTGGCCACGGGCGGGCAAGCCGGGTCGGCCCAAGGCGCGCTCGACGCGACCATCGGTGTTTTCAACTCCATGAAGGATGTCTTCAATGGCATGGCCCAAGTTTATCAGGCTGGTGGTCCCTTGTTGGAAAAGCTGGGCGTCAATGTTGATGCCAAAGCCCTCCAAGACATGGCGGGCGTGTTTGGCATGATGGGGGCGATGATGCCCGACCTCTCCACATTCGCCGAAGGACTCGGCGGGACGCTCAAGGATTTCCTTGCCAATCCGGATATGGATGCGTTCAAAAAGTTCCTCTCCACCGCTAAGGATGTTCCCGAAAGCCTCACCAAGCTCATCGACTCGGATTTCCTCAAGGGTGTCGGTTCCCTCCTCGATGGTGGGGAAAAATTCCTTGCCGAACTCGAATCAAACGACCTCTTCAGCAACCTCTCCGGACTCCTTCAACTCGTCAACCAGGGCGCGAACCTCGCCAAAGCCTGATCACTATGACAACTCCCGTCCACGCCGAACCCAAGCAACCCGTTCAATCGTCGCACCCCGCCGCTCCCGCAGCAGCCGCCTCGGCCGCGCCGGAAATTAAAGATAACTTGACCGTGAGGGAGGGGGTCGTTCTTGACCCGAACGCCAGCAAACCCATCTTCCCCGCAGACATTCCCGAAGAGGCGCCCCTTCTCGATTCGCCGGAGAATTTCCAAAAAAAGAAAAAAGTTGTCAGCGAGGAGTCGATCAACTTTTTTGAACTCCTCCTCGCCCAGTCGAAGATCAATATCGAAACCCGCCGCGAATCCATCGAGTCCCGCCAGAAGGGCCTTGGCCGCATGCAGGAGGCCCAGAAGGAAAGCGCCAAGGATATGGATAAAAAAATCGACGAGCAGACCCAGAAGCAGTCGAATTCGGGCGCGAAATCCGGTTTCCTCGGCATTTTCAGTAAAGTTTTCACTGCCATCACCGCAGTCATTGGCGTGGCGATGCTCTTCGTGCCCGGCATGCAGGTCTTCGGCGTTCTCATGCTCGTGGGTGCGGCGGTCTCGGTGGCCACCCAAATCCCTGGCGTCATGGAGGGGTTGGGGAAAATGTTCACTGCCATCCTCACCCCGCTTATCGGCAAGGAAGCTGCCGAGAAATGGGGCCCGATCGTTGCCGCCATTTATGTGGCGGTAGTTCAGATCGCTTTTGCCGTCGCAGGCCCGGCGGCCGTCGGAACTCTCGCCCAAGGAGCCATGCGCCTCGCGGCGACTGTCCTTAAATGGACCGCAAGCGCCGCCGGCACCGTTCAGGGCGGGGTTCAAGGCGGTGTCGGTGTCGCCCTCGGAGTAAACAATATCGATCTCGCCAAGATCACCAAGGCCGTGGAATCCCTCACAGGCCTGAACGATTTGCTCAACACCCAAGTCCAGCAAACCATCGCGTCTATCAATCAGAACTACCAACAAATGAGCGCCGACATGCGTCGCTCTTCCCAGCAGATCGATAGCATCCCGACCTTCCAAGTCGCCTGACCATTCACCAACCTCACCCATGAAAATCGAAACCAATTCACCGACCGCCGTCCAGTCGCTCCCAGGCACTGACAAAGCAGCATCCACCGATGCCACGAACCGCTTGCTATCCGATCCGGCCTTGGTCCAAGGCGGCACCGTTACTGCCCAACCTCCGGCTGGAAATTCCGGTGCGCCCGAAATCCCCGCGCCCTCGGAAACCTCGGCAGTCGATTCCGCCACCTTCGGCGGCGACAAGACGATCGATATCCAGCAATTGCTCATGTGGATTGCCACCATGGCGGCCGAATACATCAAGCAGCAAAACGAACTCAATGTTACTCGTCAGAAGGCCGTCGAACAGGGCTTCACGGCCTCAATCGACGCTGCACAGAAAAACTACGACAAAAATATGACCCAGGCCATTGTGGGTATCGTGGGAGCATCTGTCAGTCTTGCGGGCGCGGGCTTTGCAGGATTTAAACTGGCCGGTGCCGGCAAGGAGTTGAAAAGTTTGAGGGGGAACACCTCGGGCGAGGGCGTTACAAGCCTCTCGGAGGAGGGATTCAAAACTTCGGTAGCGTCGATCGACCACTCCACACAACTCGGTCAAACAGCCAATGCCATAGCCTCGGGGGTTTCCCAAGGCGCCCAAGGCGTTGCGGGCACCGTGACTGCCGGCCAGGAGTTCGACGCTAAGGCCCAAGAAGCCCTCGCGCAGCTCATCGCCAAAACGGCCGATAGTATCACCAGCAACGAGGGCGCCACCCGCCAGATCATCGACAAGTTCGCTAACGATCTCATGGCCATGCTCAAAAACTTCACTGCCTCCTCCGTGCGCTGAGCTTTCTCCGTCTCACTTGCCCGATGCCGAGTTCCGCACCACTGGAGTTTTTTTTCAACGCCCTCGCTGTTCCTGCAGACGAGCGGTCGTTGCCACTCCAACGGGTGCTCGACACCGGGCATATCGTGGAAATCCGCGCTGAGCGTGGGCGGTATTTTCTCTGCGGCCTCCTGCATGAGTTGCCGGTCGAGCCTCACGATCCCTTGCTCGAGTCTTTGCTGGAGGAGCCGTTTCAAGCCAATGCGAATGGTTTTTTGGCCTATGAATCGACGCCTGGTCGGTTGGTCTACTGGAGCGAAATTCTCCCCGCCACCAGCTTCGGCGACCAGCCAAGGCCCGACCTGCGGGCCTTCCTGCGCGAAATCACGGACTTGTCCAAAAAGGTCTCGCTTGCAGGTGGGCTTTAAGACATTTTCGCCGCGCCGCATGCGTTCCGTCAAATCACAACTTTTCCGGTTTTATTTTCTGCCGGTCATTGCTTTACTTTTCTTCCAGTTCAAAGTTCGAGCCGAGGGCGAGGGGAGCATCGCGACGGCGATTCCTTGGCCGAAAATCCAATACATCATCGTTGCCCAAAATCGCGAGGTCTCGGATGTGCTCTCCGAACTCGCCCAGCAGCACGGCGTGCGCTCGGTGGTGAGTCCGAATGCGAAAGGACGCATCAGCGGGAGATTTGAAAACATCCCTCCCGGAGATCTTCTCTCGCAGCTTTCCCGCTCCTTCAACCTGGTGTGGATGTTTTACAATGGCATCCTCTACATTGGGACTCCCGTGGAGGTGCAGACGAGCTTTGTGACACTCCGCTTTGCCAAGCCAGAGACCGTGCTGAGTTCGCTGGCCACATTGGGAATCCTCTCGCCCGGCTCGGCGATTTCCAATGTGGGCGGGACTCCACTTCTTTCCATCACTGGCCTTCCCGCATTTGTGGATGTCAATAAACATATTGCCGAGACTCTCGATAACCAAGAGCAGTTCCGCCAGCAGGGCGAGATGGTCATCGAAGTCTTCCCACTCAATTACGCTTGGGCCTACGATGTCGTGCTGGGCGGCGGAGCCGTCAACAGTGGCAGCGAAGGAGCTTCTGCAAATGTGATCAAGGGAGTGGCCACGCTGCTGAATGAGCTGGTGAACCAGAACGGACAGGGCGGGGGCATGGTGACCGAGACTTTCAGCACGAGTGGCAAGCCGCAGGCGATGGTCGGGGCCTTGGGCCCCCAGCAGGCCGCGGAGACCGCGCGGCTGGGCTTCTACACGGGACCCGCAGCCCAGCAAGGCAACCCGGCAACTCCCAATGCCGCCCAGCCACAGACGCCTGCCACTGCGCAGTCCGGAGGCACGCCTGGAAGTTTCATCACAAATCAAGCTTCCATCTCCTCGGATGTGCGCCGCAATGCTGTGGTGATCCGTGATGTGCGGGAAAATATGCCATCCTATGCCAAGGCGATTTCTCAACTGGATGTTCCTGCGCGTGTCATCGAAATCTCGGCGGCCATTGTGGATTTGGCCATCGGGACATCACGCAGTCTTGGGCTCAACTCTATCGGTGTGGGTGTCGCCGGACAGGGCGGGGTTGGTGCCAGCGCGACCGGCCGCCAAGGAATCTTGGTAGACGATGCCGCTGCCGTGAAGCAGTTGGCGGATGCCAAGGCAAACAATCTCACGAATCCCAATGTGCTGACCTCTCCGATCCTCTCGCGAGCAGCCGACGCCGCCAGTGTAGCCGACGCGCCAAACATCCTGGCAAGTGGCGTCTTCGGAACCACTCAAATAATGGCATCCATCAATGCTTTGGAACAGCAAAATAAAGCCCGCACGCTCTCCCGCCCCACGATTCTCACGCTCGACAACTTCGGCGCAAGCATAAGCCGCCAAGAGACATTCTATGTGAATTCCACCGGCCAGTATGTGAGTAACCTCTTCAATGTCAGCACGGGATTGAATCTGCAGGTCATTCCGCATGTCACCATCGAAGGTAAAAAGGAGCGCATCTATCTGCAGGTGAAGATCGAGGACGGCCAACTCGGCGCGCGGCAGGTGACATCCATTCCCACCGTGCAGCAGTCTTCGCTCACCACGCAGGCCATGATGAAGCGTGACCAGAGCCTTCTCATCGGTGGTCTTTTCCTGAAGGTCGATAAGAAGCAAAGCAGCGGCTACCCGTGGCTCCAGCGCATTCCTGTGCTCGGCTACCTCTTTTCCGTCAAGGGACGGGTGGATGACATGGTCGAGCGCATTTTTGTCATCACTCCCCGGATCGTGGAACTCGACGCGAAGGATCTGGGCGATTACTCCAAGTATTTTCACCCTGCTCCCCTCCAGCAGGAGGCTCTTGACGAGGCGGCCGCCTTCAACCTGCCCGTGGAGGAGGTGCCCGCGCCG
>VFJO01000097.1 GCA_009886045.1 Verrucomicrobiota bacterium | reverse complement strand
TGGCCGCACGAGAAGGTCGATTTTACCGGGCAGCGGGTTGGGCTGATCGGTACCGGGTCGAGCGGCATCCAGAGCACCCCGATGAATCCCAGAGGAACGCTGAACATGATGACGCCTGGGGCAATCCAGGAGCGGAAGAGCGTAACCTGCAGCAGATAAACCAGCACCATGGCCAACAATATCCCCAAGGCCAGTTGGCGGAACGAATCGTTCATGCGGCCATACTCGCCTTGGAGGCTCATCTGCATACCCTCAGGCAACTCGATGCCTGCGATGGCTTTCTGCACATCAGCGGCCACAGACGCAAGGTCGCGGTCTTCCGTATTCACAAAAACATTTGCGACGCGTTTGAGACCGACATGGTTGATTTCCACCTCACCATTGGTGCGGCGCGGGGTGACCAGTGTCCCCAGATTGACCGAGGTCTGGCGCCCCGCCGCGGCCACCGGCATGCTCAAGACATCCTCCAACCGGCGGTCCACATTCTCGGGAAATTGGACGCCCACGAAGTATTGGTTGCCGGACTGGGAATCGATCCAGAAATTGCGATCCACCGACACGCTGGAATTCAGGGCCACCACGACTTGGAGGATGACATCCTCCGTTGAGAGTCCTTGTTGGGCGGCTTTTACCCGATCGACATCCAGCACGAGATAGGGGGCATCGTCGCGTTGCTGGATTCGCACATCAACCGTGCCTGGAATAGAAGCCACCGAGTCCCGAACACGCCTCGCCACGGCCAGAAGATCCTTGGTGCTTCCGCCCTGGATTTGCACATCGATCGGCGAGGAGGCCCCCTGATTGAGGGCTGTGGAAACCATTCCGCCCGTATCGAATTCCGCCCGTAAATCCGTGAACGCCGGTTCCTCTTGAAACGCCTTGCGGAGAAGAATGGCATATTCCTGGGCGCTCTTGGTGCGGGAGGGAGTCAACTGCACCCGGATGATGGCATCCTGCTGACCGGAATTGGTGGTGTAGGCGGCCGACCAATCCGGGTTTAAACCTAACTCCGAGACGAGCATTTCCAGGTCGG
>VFJO01000208.1 GCA_009886045.1 Verrucomicrobiota bacterium | reverse complement strand
TGACTCTCAAAGCCCCATCTGGCAGCATGCGGGCATGGAAATCAAGGCTTCCAGCTTCAAACTCCGGGCCAACGCCCCGAAGGGCCAAAAGCGATTTCCTATCAGCTGCAGATGACGACTTCCCGACTCGATGCCCTATCGGACGTTGTGTGCCGACTCCGAAATTCGCCTCTCTCCGCGAAATATCGAAGTGTTTCTGGTGACTTTCATTGGTCTGGGGCATTTCTTTACTAAAAATCAATTTTTAAAACATGTTTTACCCTTTATCGGAATTTCCGAGTTTGTGGCCAGTGGTGGAACGGCATAAACTCATCGCGCGGGAGATGTTGGCACTTCCGTCCAATGCTTTCATGGATTGGCCGGAGGCGATCTATCGGGGAACCTGGCGGGTTTTTCCTTTTTACCGATTTGGTAAAAAGGTTGATATATGCTGTGGGCTTTGCCCCCAGACGACTTCTCTTATCGAACGAGTCGATGGAATGGTCACGGCGGGTTTTTCAAAATTGGCTCCGGGTGTCGAAATCCTTCCGCATCGTGGCTACACGGGGAATGTGTTGCGTTTTCACCTTGGTTTGACTGGTGGTGACCAGTGCGGGCTCAAGGTCGGCGAAGAAACGAAATCCTGGCACCCCGGATCGCACTTTGTTTTCGATGATACAATCCTTCATTCCGCATGGAATCGGGGCGGGGCGGATCGGGTGGTGTTGCTGTTGGACTTCCTTCGTCCCGGAGCGGAGAGCGTGGAATGCCCACCGCACCTTAGGCATTTAGCTTTCAACTGATGGCGGGGTTTCAAGACATCGATTGTTTTCAAGGAGGGAAATCTCATCCATTTCTCACCAGCGCAGAGTGTGCGGCGATTCACGAAAAAATTTTGTCACTCCGGCACCGATGGGTTGAGAGGGAGGTTAGCAGACCGCTGAATATTCTTTTTCACACCTTGGGCGCGGCGACCTATTTGATGCCGACGCAGGCCGTTTATTCAGCAGAGAAGGAAAAATCCGCTACGGTTCTGCGCACGGAGTTCGGCGGGTTGTATGAAGCCCTCTTCGCGCGAATCGAGGCTTTGACGGGAGTGCCATGTGTTGCGGCAAGAGAATTGAGTCCTCCCGGTTTCCACATTTACCGAGGGAACGAGGCTGCTCCGACGGGTCTGGCCGCTGGCGGGAATATTCATTTGGATCTGCCGCACTTGCGCCACTTCCAGCCTTCGGATGTGCGCCATACGCTTTCGGTGACAGTGCCGATCGTCCTGCCATCCGCCGGTGCGGGGTGTTATTATTGGCGGAAATTGCCGCCCGGTTTTCAGTATGGTCTGGCCGTTCCGAGCGCCCCCGAGATGCTCCGTTGGTTTGATGAAAACAAGATGTTTCTCGCCTATGAGGCCGGATTCATGGTGCTCCATGATGGTATGACCTATCACCAACTTGCGAATCCCGTAAAAACGACTCGAGGGGATTGGCGGATCACCCTCCAAGGACATGCCGTCCTTTTGGAGGACGGAATTTACCATTTCTTTTTTTAGATTTCCCGGTTGGCGATCAGAATACGCTTCGAAGCGGCGATCCAGCATCCCCATGTGGCCAAGGCCATCAGAAAAAAAATACTTTCGGAAAGCCAGAGGGAGACACGGTGCCCGAAGGCGGTCGAAAATCCGTCCATACCGGCATGGAGGGTAAGGACGAGGACAATCGGTTTTGCGGAGCGAAGCGAGAGGCCGACCGCTATGAGACCGGCCGAGTAGATATGGAATCCATTGGCGGAGGCGCGTTCGAGTGCGCCGACCAGCGACTCCACGGGAACACCGTTGAGAATTTGCTGGATGGCGAGTAGAAAAGTTTCGCAAATCCCGAAGCCCAGGCCGATCCCAAGGCCGATAGCTAAACAGCTCGCCTTGTTCAATTTGGACTCAGGGGGGAGCATCCCGATTCGGATGCCGGCGTATTTCCCAAAGGTCTGACACACCGACGCACCAATTCCGAGGATCAAGGCTGGGATCGGATGGGTAATGGAAGCGGGTCCGAAAAACTGGACGAACGAACCGTTGATGATGGATTGGAGGGCAAATGCGATGAGCGTTGATGCCGCGCCATAGCCGATCCAAATCAAGACGGCTGGGAGTCGGATGCCGGCGAGGTTTGCAAAAACTAAGGCGATTCCCGCAAATATCGAGAGGCCTATGGAGGGAAGCCACAGCGGATAAGTTGCCAAATAGTTTGTGTGGGGTATGGCTATGCATATTAGTGCGACCGACATGGCGACAACCATAAGGATAGTAGCCCCCAGGGGAATGAAGTGCTGATTTTTCATGGGACGGAAAGCGAGGCGAGTCGGGGGGATCCTTCGCGAAGGGAATCCCAAGCTGCCGAAGAGGATGCCAGACGGGAAGAGTCAAATTTTTCGACATATCCATTTGGGGATTCATCCAGCGATGGGAGGGTTGGAGCGCTCCCCAAGCAGGCCAACGCAAGAATCCGCCCGTGAACATACAGCACCAATTTGCGCACGATGAGGTCTTCGACGATGCGGCGAGCCTCAGGGCGGCTGGCTTTGGGAAAATCTCCTTCGCTAAATTTTTCTACCAAAGTATCCGGTTGGATCGAGGAATCACAGGCGAGGTAAATCTCGCGAGCGAGGCCGGTGAGATCGGTTCTGCGTGAGGGTGTGCAGGGTCGGGAATCGAAGAAGCGAAGTGTGGTTCCATCGTCATCGTAACAAAAAACAGGACGAACCGCACGGTTGAAGGCGATGATCCATTCCTTGACCTGTAAGGCCATTTCAGACACGGCCTCGTGGGGTTTTGCTTCATGGACAGCCGAGGCGTCATAAAAAAAATAGGCGATTCCAGCGAGATCCTCCTCGGAGAACGGGTAGACCGCTTGGTAGGAAGGAAACGGCTTCAAATCCAGGCCGTAGCGAACGGCTTGCTCGTAGTAAACGCTGAAGCGGTCGTAGCGTATGTGAACGACTCCATTTGGAGGTTGAAGGTGGAAAACCAAAGGCAGCCACTGCGCGACCTCCCTGTGCCATTCGGGATCCTCATTGGGAAAACCCACAAGAAGCAACCAAACGACGGAGATGCCATAGTCCCGCGCAAATTTCAGCATTTGAATATTGATCGTTGCGGAATTTCCCTTGGCCATGAGGCGCAGGAGGTCGTCGTGCAAAGCCTCGATGCCGGGTTGGAGTTTTTTAACACCCGCATCGGCCATGAGACGCACCTGTTCGCGCCGGAGGTTGGCCTTCGTTTCGTAAAACAACTGGTAGGGTTTCCCCTGCTCGGCCAACTCGGGCAGGAGTTCCTTGACATGGCGGAGGTCGATGATGTTGTCCACGACTGCCAGTTTGCGGGTCGGATACTTTGCAACAAGCTCGCGCCATTCTTCAGATACGACCGAGGCATCCTTCGAGCGGTAGTTCATGCCCGATCCATTCAAGCCGCAGAAGGTGCAGTGGCTCTTTTGCCCCCACCAGCAACCGCGTGAGCTTTCTACAGCCAGCGCCGGCGAGATAAACTCACGAAGGGGCGAGGACGCCAAGGATTCAAAATACTCGTCGAAATCCGGCGAGGGGCTCAGGTTCATATTTGCAACTACCGCCCTGGGAAATTTGCAGGAGGGAAAGGCCTCGCCTCGTCCCAGTCGGACATGGGATCGCGCCATGACTCCTTCAGGAAGTTGATCAGGGAGAGGGTCTGAGCCATTTTTGAGCACAGCACTACAGAGAGGTGCGATTAAAAGATCCGCTTCACCGGATACCACGAAATCGACCCACGGGCAGTTCTTGAGGGTGGTCCAGCCCATCTCTGATTCGCAATTGGCCCCGCCCATCATGGTCGTCACCGAAGGATCGATTTCCTTGATACGACGAAGAAGGGCCAGGGAGGCGCAATGCTGCTCAAAGGTCGAAGTGGCACCGACTATCCGTGGGCGTTGTGACAGCACGCGCCGGGCGGTCTCATCCACAAACCGTGAAGCAAATGCCCGAAGTTGGCGGAAAAGCGGTGCGTAGTTTCTTTCGTCGAGCGCCACCGCAGGCAGGTTGGCGGGTTGGATTCCCCGGGAGCGACCCAAAATTTTGTCCAACGTGTCGCGGGCATCACGGAAGGCCGCTTCCGCGAAGATCCACTCGCCTAAAAGGCTGTCGGTGCGCAATTGCATCAAGAAGCTGTTGATTTCGAGCCCTACGGCTTCCGCAAACCGCAAGTTGGCATAATCGACAATGCAGGAAAAACCATCATTCACCAGGCTGGCTTTGAGTATGCCGAGGGCGATCGATGGCCGCATGATCTGAGCGTGGGGCATGGTGACAAGCACGATGTCGGTTGGGTTTTTTGATGTCTGGATCATGTTGCCTGTGGTTCCAAACTTTGTTGAAGGAGGCGCTCCACTCTTGATGCGAATTGCTCGATAGACTCAGATTGGAGCCGTGGGAGACGCTCCGCGCTTCCACCCGGAAACTCTTCTGGTGGGCAGATCGGCGGGTTTGACCCGGGAACGGCCAGGTTAAGATACTGGTTTTGAAAGAAAAGCAGAAGCTTCCAATCCACGAGCGATTGCAGGGCACGGTCGAGATTTTCCGGCGTCGCGTTTGCGAAGGGCGTGTTGCCGAGCCGAGCAGGAAGACTGGCTCTTGTCACCGCCGGTTCACAGGCTAAAAACACGCTGGCCTCGAGCCCGTCGAGTTCCAGCCTTCGGGATGTGGCACAGGGACGGGTATCGAAGATGGAGACTTTATCGCCTTGGCGATCCATGCAGAGAAGCGGCGGAATTTCCCGCTTGTGGAGCTTCGACCAGCGAACAACCTCGGCCGCCAGAGATGCGACGCCCTTTCCAGAAGTTGGGGGATTTTCCTCTGCGGTGTTGACAAAAAAATACGCCATATCGCTTAAAGCCTCGGGCGATATGGGGTAAATGCCCGAGTAGGCCGGCGCGGGCTCGAGGTGGATTGAAAATCGGTCTGGATCGGAGTGGTAAACGCTGAAGCGGTCGAAGAGAACGCGTCCGATGCAACGTGGGGGCTGGAAGTGGAAGACGAGTGGAAGCCAGGCCGCGACCTCTGCATGCCAAGAGTCCTCCTCCCCGGGAAAGCCGAACAGCAGGAGCCATGTGGTGTGAATCCCGAACTCCCTTGTATATTTGAGCAGTTGCAGATTCATCATGCCCTTGTTTCCTTTGGCCATAAGGCGCAGGAGGTCGTCGTGGAACCCCTCAATGCCTGGTTGAATCCATACGATTCCAGCTTTGTGTAGAGCCTCGACCTGTTCGCGCTTCAGATTGGATTTGGTTTCGTAAAAAAGTTTGTAGGGGGCTTGGAGGTCTGAAAGAGAGGGGAGGACGGATTTGAAATAACTCATGTCGAGAATGTTATCGACCACCATGAATCTCGGGACTTTGTATCGAGAAGCAAGCTCGTTGAATTCGCCAAGTGCGCGCTCCGGACTCTTGCTCCGGAACGACATGCCACTGCCATTGAGACCGCAAAAAGTGCAATGGCTTTTTTGGCCCCACCAGCATCCACGGGAGGTTTCCACAAGAAGACCGGGGGTAATCTTGTCAGCTATAGAGGAGCGGCCCAGCGCCTCAAAATAATCTGAGTAATCAGGCACTGGCGAGTTGTCCATGTTGGGCAACGCGGCGCGGGGCGGCGGCAACCGTCCCGTTTCGTAAACGGCTTTTGCGGCATGAACGCGTCCCATGGCGCCGTGGGGAAAATCCGCCATTTCCATTCGGCCTTCGGTTTCGAGAATACGGCGGCATAATTTGGGAAACAGATCGTCGGCCTCTCCGGACACCACACAATCCACCCACTCAAACTCCTTGAGCGTGGTCCAGCCCATTTCGGCCTCGCAATTCGCGCCGCCAAGCATGGTAAAAATCGAGGAATCCAGCTCCTTGATGCGACGCAGCAGGCCGAGGGATGCGCAATGTTGCTCGAAGGTGGAGCTGCAACCGACGATACGCGGGCGCTGGGCGACAATAGCCCTCGCGGTCTGATCCACAAACAAGGCCGCCCAGCGCCTGAGATTCTCCAGAGCTTCGGCCAGGCGAGGGTGGCGGAAGGCGTCGGGTGCCATGTGTGTGGTCTGTTTCACTCCCGATTCGATCAAGTCGGCAGCCCGGGCAGCCTGGCGGTCCGGGAACGCCGCCGAGGAAAAAATCCACTCACCAAGAAGGCGCTCGAGATAGGGAAGATCCGGCATATCCCAACCAACCAGTTCGGTGAAACGGATGTTGGCATATTCCACGCGGCAGCCAATGCCTGTCCCTTTCAGGCTGGCCTTGAGGATTCCGAGAGCGAGTGAGGGTCGCGAGATATCCGCGTAGGGCATGAGGACAAGGCAGACCTCTTCGGCGCGCGCTTCGCGATTCCCGGTTGTTCGCACCTCCTCTTTTAAGAAAGGGGGGGGTGGATTCATACGGCACAAGTGGCAGGCACCGGCTCCTCGTGGATATCCCCGTTGTTGAAAAGTCGGTTCAGCAAAATAAAAGTCTCCTCGGGGGGGCGCCCATGTCGATCCTCGAAATCAAGAGCGATTTTTCCAGCACTTGATTTACCTGCAGCAATCGTCTCGCCGAGTTCGCGGAGAAACTCAGAGGGAGGGCTTTGGGGGCGGCCGTAGGTTTTTACCGAGCCATAAGAGTGAAGTATGAACCCTTGAGGAGTGCTTTCGTGCCGAATATCTGCGCGGAATCGAACGAGATCATCGTGGCGGAGGTGACCACGGCAGTTGTCTTCAACCATTTCATCCAGCAATTCCGCAAAGTGTGTAGCGGATGAAAAAGTGCGTTCGTCCAAAATCCAATAGCCGTTCGGCCAGAGCGGACTTGCCGGGCAGGGCGTAATGAGCCGGATCGAGCGAGTGACCATGTTGACAAGAAAACCCGATACACAAGCGATCGTGCCAGGTGTTTCAGACCATGCGGCAGAGTCCTCGAGTTGCGCCGCCTTGGCTTTGAGCCTCTGATTTCCCCGGGCGCGGCCGGCGCTACTTTGCATAAGGGTTGCCTCGTTGTTTTGGCAGACAAGCTCGCAATAAAGGAGTTCCTCCGGCGTGAAATACTCCATGATAGTGTTGAAGGCCGACAGGCTAAGGATCGAAAAGCGGTTGATGGTGCAACCCATTTCCATCGAAAGGCGGAGGAGGCTGCGAACCCGTTCGCAATGTCGGTGGGCGATGCTTGTGGTGGTCTGGGGAAAACGACCGCAAATACGAGCGAAGTCGGCGGCGAATAATTCGTAGTCGGGGTTGTCGAGGGGGTCGGAGGCCCAATAAAGAAATCCGGTTCCGGCAGCTGGACCGAGGCGTTCGCGCAGGGCTTGAAGAATCTCCCGCCACTCGACGGCATTGTTGGGAGTGTAGAGGTGGTCGCCCCCTTTTTTCTTAGCAGACACGCCGCAGAACCAACACCCCACAGAACAACCATCACACAGTTCAATGGCAAATGGGGCATGCACAATCCCGTCGTGCGATCGCGCTCCCAAGTGACCCATCGTGCGACGAATCTGGCGTTCTCTCCAAACCCGATGCCTTGAATCCGACGGCGCACACTCGACACACCGGAGTTTTTCACGATGGAGGAGTTTCTCCCGAGTAAAAAATCGATACCGCTTGATAGCCAATGGCTCGGGATCGGATGGCGATTCCTTGCCCTCCCAGTAAGGACGCAGAATTTCCGGGTCGGTCAAAAGACCATGGCTTGCAGAAATCTCTGCAGGTTGCAATGGCAAGGCCTTACGGAACGACGAGTCTGCCCTCCACCGCTCGATAAACCGCTTGAGATGCGAGACCTCTGAAGCGTAAGCGGATGTGCGGGGAGAAAGCGGATTGATCAGCGATTCCAGTTCTCCATCGGAGGACTTAAGAATCGCTTTCAGATCCGCTTCCGTTTGCTCCCAGTTCGGCTTGGAATGGTAATCAGCCGGCAGGGGTGCGGTGTGCGCCAACCTTCGGCCGAGATCGGCCATCAGCTAATGAAGCAAGGAACCACCACGGCTTCGACCTCGGCGGCGACTGTGGTTGTGGTGGCTACGGTTTGCACCTCGGTGGCTTCGACCTCGACTTCAACAGTGGAAGTCGTGGCTGTGGTTTGTGTCTGGTAGGTCGAGGTGGCAGATTTGCCTCCAGCGACCTGCTCGAGTTGCTCGTCGCTGAGCGCCCCAGAGGCAACAGCCGATGGAGCGGCAGGAATGACAATGTGGGCGACATGCGCGGTGTCGCGGACGACACGAAGTTCCATGGTTTCAGGAAGGTTGGAAATGCGCTTGAGGGCTTGGTCGAGCTTGGCTTGGAAGCGCTCTTGATCTGCGAGGGATGGTAGCACCGCGTGGATGATCGACGGTGTGTTTTCCAGCACAATGACATCCATCTCGGCGGGAATTTCCATCCCGCCAGCGATGAGAGTCTTCTTTGGAGCCGCCTTGAGCATGCGGCGGAAGCTGTCGTCTTTCCAAGAGCGCGCGATGGCTTCGGCTAAAACGGCGCGGTTTTTTTCGGACATTTTCATAATGTTGGTCTTTGTGGTTGTTGTGTTGCGTTTTCGGGGTTGTGTGGGATGACAGGTTCCTCGTTGAGAAGCCCCGCATCGAAAAGTTCGCAAAGAAAAATCATGGCTTCCTCGGAGGGTATGCCGTGTTTGTCCTCGGCGTCGAGAATGATCGATCGCACCGTGGATTTTCCGGCGGCAACCAAGCGGGCGATGGCGAATTTGTCGGCATCCGCTTTGAAGGTATGAATGAGTCCCCACGCATGCAGTTCGAATCCATCTTCTTTTTCCAAAAACTGGATGTCTCTTCGGAAGGCCATCGTGGCATCCAGAGTAGGCATGGAGTGCATGTGGCGTTCGATCATGCCTTGGAGAATGTCGCGAAAATCCTCG